>CAJBVC010000572.1 GCA_903958915.1 uncultured beta proteobacterium | reverse complement strand
GTCCTGTCGATGTTCCTTGCCTTCGGCATGGCGTTTGAAGTTCCTATCGTCGTCATCGTTCTGGCGCGCATGGGCGTGGTCAGCATTCAGAAACTCAAGGACTTTCGCAGCTATTTCATTGTGCTGGCGTTTGTGGTGGCAGCCATCGTGACGCCGCCGGACGTGGTCTCGCAGCTGGCCTTGGCCATTCCGATGTGTCTGCTGTACGAAGTAGGGATCTGGGCAGCGCAGATCTTCATCAAACACACGCAAGCGCCGCCAGAGACTGCGCCTTCCACTGAAAGTTGACCATCAAAACGGGCATTTACGCCCGTGCAGCTTGCGTAACAAGCTACGAAAATGGTAGCGTTTATTGCTGGGTAGGCCGCGGTTTTGGACGCGTACCGGGTACCACGCTGACTTCGATGGTTTTGCTCCGGCGCTCGAGCGAGAAGCTGGTGGCACTGCCAGGCTTGAGCGCGGCCACCTGCGCGAGCAACTGCATCACGTTGGCGACGGGTGTGTCGCCGATCTTCACTATCACGTCACCGGGCTGAATGCCGGACTTGGCGGCAGGGCCGTTTTGCAGGACACCCGTAATGACAACGCCCTGGCTGGTCTTGATGCCAAAGGTTTCGGCGAGTTCGGGCGAGAGGTCGTTCGGCTCCACACCAATCCAGCCCCGGGTGACCTTGCCATCCTTGACGATACTGTCGAGCACCTGGCGGGCGGTGGCCACGGGTATGGCGAAGCCGATACCCATGCTGCCACCCGAGCGCGAATAAATGGCGGTGTTGATCCCTAGCAGGTTGCCACTGGTGTCGACCAACGCACCACCCGAATTGCCAGGATTGATGGCGGCATCGGTCTGAATGAAATTCTCGAAGGTGTTGATCCCGAGCTGATTGCGCCCCAGTGCACTCACGATGCCGCTGGTGACGGTCTGCCCGACACCAAACGGATTGCCGATCGCGAGCACCTGGTCGCCAACCTGCAAGGAGTCCGAGTTGCCCAGCACAATGATGGGCAGGCGTTCCAGTTCAATCTTGAGCACCGCCAGGTCGCTGTCCGGATCGGTCCCGATGACCTTGGCCAGGGTGCGGCGGCTGTCATTGAGGATCACTTCAATTTCGTCAGCTTCTTCAACGACATGGTTGTTGGTCAGGATGTAGCCGCTGGGGCTCACGATCACTCCACTGCCCAGGCCGCCCTGGGGTTCACTGCCCTGATCGCCAAAGAAAAAGCGGAACCAGGGGTCGCTGCTGTTGGCGCCGCGTCGGGCATTCTTGCTGGTATTGATGCTCACAACGGCCGCAGAAGCCTTCTGTGCCGCCTGCCGAAAGCTCCCTACAGGCACTTCACCAGGTGCGGGCGCAGGCGCCTCCACCAGCGCGACGGCCCCGGGTAGGGAGGGGCTGCGGCCAAGCCACTGTGGCTTCAAGGTGGCCACCACAAAGTAGGCCGCCAGCAATATGGTGGCGGTTTGCGAGAACAGGAGCCAAAGACGTTTCATGCCATTTCCAGTAGGGGAGCCAAGTCCAGCGCAGACGTCCCAGGCACAAATTGTAGGGCTCGACCACACTTCACACAGTAAAGTGGGGGCGAAAATGCGCATTCGACATCAAATCATCCACATCGAGCCTGAAGCTCCGGCAAAGCCGGCTTTTGGCACCCCCTGTAATGGTTGTGGTGTCTGCTGTCTGGCAGAACCCTGCCCCTTAGGCATGGTGCTGTCAGGCAAGCGGCGCGGGGCGTGTGAAGCGCTGGTGTGGGTGGGGGCGCAGTCACAGTACCGCTGCGGCGCGCTGGAGGAGCCGCAAGTGGTGCTCCACAAAGCCCTTCCAGGCCTGCTTCAGGGGCTTGCCCGACCCTTGGCGCCGCTCTTGAAGCGGTTGGCGCATCGGTGGATTGCGGCCGGGGTCGGCTGTGACTGTAAGCTTACACCCCATGATTGACGCTTTCGAACTCCAAACCGCACTGGACGGCCTGCTGCAGCCCCAGTTGTTCAAGGACTATTGCCCCAACGGCCTGCAGGTCGAGGGGCGCCGCGAGGTACGCACCCTGGTGTCGGGGGTAACCGCCAGCCTGGCGCTGATTGAAGCCGCGGTTGCAGAAGACGCCGATGCGATTCTGGTGCACCACGGTCTGTTCTGGCGAGGCTATGACGGCCGCGTCACTGGCTGGATGCGCAAGCGCCTGGGGCTCTTGATACAACACAACATCAATCTCTACGCCTACCATTTGCCGCTGGATGCACATGCGGATCTCGGCAACAACGCGCAACTCGGGCGCTGGTTGGGGTTTGACACGCGCGAAGGCGCGTGCGCACGCTTTGGTGAGCAGGCGTTGGGCTGGATGGGGCAACCAGGCGCCGGGCAGACGTTCTCGACCGCAGCAGAGCTGGCCGCCCATGTCGAGTTGGTACTAAAACGGCCTGTAACGCTTGTAGAGCCTGCGCAGCAAGCTATTAAAAACATAGCGTGGTGCACTGGCGGTGCGCAGGGCTACTTCGAGGCGGCCATCGCTGCAGGGGCCGATGCCTTCATCACGGGCGAGATTTCCGAGCCGCAGGCGCACTTGGCGCGCGAGTGTGGTGTTGCATTTCTGGCCTGCGGCCACCATGCCACCGAGCGCTTTGGCGCTCCGGCAGTTGGAGAACACGTGGCGCAACAATTTGACCTTGGCCATCGGTTCATTGACATTGACAATCCGGCCTGACCACGGATCGGCCCGCCTTACCATGACACCATCTCCATTGCCCCTGGTCATCACCATGGGAGATGCCGCCGGAATCGGACCCGAAATCATCGCCCGGACCTTTCGCGACACCCCAGAAGCTATGCGGGGAATTTTCGTTGCGGGAGATGTCGGGACCATGCGACGGGCAACCCAGCTGCTGGTGGCGGCCGGTCAACCGGTGGTGCCGGTCGCAGTGATTGGCGCGCCGAGCGAAGTCTGGCAGGTGCCGCCGCGCTGCATTCCGGTCATGCAAGTGGAGCGCGCACTTACTTCGGTTCCATGGGGCCAGGTGAGCGCGCAGGCCGGCGCTTTTGCCGGTCGTTGTGTTCTGTGGGCGGCCCAGGCGGCTTTGCGCAAGGAGGTGCGCGCCATGGTCACAGCACCGCTGCACAAGGAGGCGTTGTCGGCGGCCGGGGCACCGTTTGACCAGTTTCCAGGTCACACCGAGATGCTGCAGGACTGCGCGGCACGGTTTTTGGGCAGACCGGTGGATGAAGTACCGGTGCGCATGATGTTGGCCAACGAGGAACTGCGCACGGTGCTGGTCAGCATTCATGTCTCCATGCGGGACGCCTTGGACGCTGTGACCTATGACAATGTGCTGCAAACCTTGCATATCTCCCACGCTGCGCTGTCCATGGTGCTGGGGCGTTCGCCGCGGATCGCGGTGGCTGGCCTCAACCCGCATGCAGGGGAAGGTGGCTTGTTTGGCCGTGAAGAGGTCGACACCATCGCTCCGGCTGTCGCGGCGGCCCGGGCTGCTGGCCTGGATGTCAGTGGCCCCTGGCCGCCAGACACGGTCTTCATGCGCGCCCGCAACACGGCACAGCGTCCGGGTGAATTCGACGTCGTGGTCGCGATGTACCACGATCAGGGGCTCATTCCGGTGAAATACCTGGGGGTGGAGACCGGAGTCAATGTCACTTTGGGCTTGCCGCTGGTGCGCACCAGCCCGGACCATGGTACTGCGTTTGACATTGCTGGTACAGGACGTGCCGACGCTGCCAGTCTGGGCGCCGCCATAAGGATGGCGCAAGGTCTGTCAGCTACAATCAACGCTTCCCAAAGTAGTGATGTTCATTGAGGATTCTCATGAGTGAAACCCTTGTCGGCGGCCAGCCGATCGACTCCAGCAAGCGGACATGGCTGATTGCCTCCAGCTGCGCGGGCGCCGTAGGCGTTGGCGCAGCGGCTGTCCCATTTATCAGTACCTTCCAGCCCTCAGAGAAAGCCAGGGCAGCTGGCGCTGCGGTTGAAGCTGACATTTCCAATCTGAAACCTGGCGAGAAAATGACGGTCGAGTGGCGCGGCAAGCCGGTCTGGATCGTGCGCCGTACCCCGGAGCAGCTTGCGGCGTTGCCCAAACTCGATCCGCAGCTGGCAGACCCCAATTCCGAGCGCAAGCCCGACGAACAGGCTCCTGCCTACGCGCGCAACGCTACGCGTTCGATCAAACCCGAGTATCTGGTAACGGTAGGTATTTGTACGCATCTTGGCTGTTCCCCATCGGAAAAGTTCCAGACTGGTCCACAACCCTCGTTGCCCGATGACTGGCAAGGCGGCTTCTTTTGCCCCTGCCATGGCTCCACGTTTGATCTGGCGGGTCGTGTATACAAGAACAAGCCCGCGCCCGACAACCTCGAGGTGCCGCCCCACGTCTATCTCTCTGAAACCAAGCTGCTCATTGGTGAAGACCGGCAAGCTTAAGGAATAACGACATGGCTGAATTTCACGAAATTTCCCCCAACGCCCCGGCGGCTGAAAAGCTGCTGAACTGGGTGGATAACCGCTTTCCGCTCTCCAAGCTCTTCAAGGAGCACATGAGCGAGTACTACGCTGCCAAGAGTTTCAACGTCTGGTACGTCTTTGGTGTGCTATCGCTGTTGGTGCTGGTGATCCAGATCGTCACTGGCATCTTCCTGGTGATGCATTACAAGCCGGATGCTGCAGTGGCGTTTGCCTCAGTGGAGTACATCATGCGCGATGTGCCCTGGGGCTGGCTGATTCGCTATATGCACTCTACCGGTGCCTCGGCCTTTTTTGTCGTGGTGTACCTGCACATGTATCGTGGGCTCATGTACGGCAGCTACCGCAAACCCCGCGAACTGGTCTGGATTTTTGGCTGCGCCATCTTCCTGGCGCTCATGGCAGAAGCTTTCATGGGCTACCTGCTGCCTTGGGGTCAGATGAGCTACTGGGGTGCCCAGGTGATCGTGAACCTGTTCTCTGCCATTCCCTTCATTGGCCCTGACCTTGCGCTGCTGATTCGTGGTGACTATGTGGTCGGCGACGCTACGCTGAACCGCTTCTTCAGCTTCCACGTGATCGCGGTGCCGCTGGTACTGTTGGGCCTGGTGGTGGCGCACATCATTGCGCTGCACGAAGTGGGCTCGCTTAACCCCGACGGTATCGAGATCAAGGCGCAAAAAGACGCAAGCGGTATTCCGCTGGACGGCATTCCATTCCACCCGTATTACACGGTGCACGACATTTTTGGTGTCAGCGTTTTCCTGATGGTGTTCTCGGCCATTGTGTTCTTTGCCCCTGAAATGGGCGGCTACTTCCTGGAGTACAACAACTTCATTCCTGCCGACCCGTTCCAGACACCATTGCACATTGCGCCAGTGTGGTACTTCACGCCGTTTTACTCGCTGCTGCGTGCCGTCACCACCGAAATGATGTACGTGCTGATTGTCTGTGTGCTTGCTGGTGCAGTGCTTGCAGTGGCCAAGCTCAAGATGCCCAGCCTGTTCAAGGGCCTGATCGTTGGCTCCGCCGTGGTGATTTCTGCAATGATGCTGTCGATTGATGCCAAGTTCTGGGGTGTGGTTGCCATGGGTGGTGGCGTGGTCATCCTGTTCTTCCTGCCTTGGCTTGACAATTGTTCGGTGAAATCGATCCGCTACCGCCCCGATTGGCACAAGTGGCTGTACGCCGTGTTTGTGATCAATTTCCTGATCCTGGGGTACCTGGGTACCCAGCCAGTGTCGGTGATCAGCGGGCGCATTGCGCAACTGGGAACGCTGTTCTACTTTGGTTTCTTTTTGCTCATGCCCTGGTGGAGTCAACTTGGAAAATGCAAGCCCGTGCCTGACCGTGTCACGTTTACGGCGCATTGAACTGGAGTCATAAATGAAAACCATGGGTTTCTGTCAAAAATTCATTCTCGGTTTGGTGCTCGGATGTGCGTCCCTGGTTGGAACCGTACACGCCGCTGCGGCAGGTCCTGCCTGGGACAAGGCGCCGGATAAGACGACCGATATGGCGGCACTGCAAAACGGTGCCAAATTGTTTGTCAACTATTGCCTGAATTGCCACTCGGCGGCTTATCAGCGCTACACGCGGTTGCAGGACATTGGCCTGACCGCGCAGCAGATCAAGGACAACCTGCTGGTGACCAATGGCAAATTTGGTGAGACCATGAAGGCTGCCATTGACCCCCAACAGGCCAAGGCCTGGTTTGGAGTTAATCCTCCAGACCTGACCGTAATTGCACGTTCGCGTGCTGGCGCAAATGGTACCGGTGCCGACTATCTGTACACCTATTTGCGAACGTTCTACCGCGATCCTGCCAAGCCAACAGGCTGGAACAATGTGGTGTTCCCGAATGTCGCGATGCCCCATGTCCTGTGGGAACTCCAGGGTGATCGCAAGCCAGTGTTTGCAGAGGTTGATGTACACGGAGTCAAAACGCAGGTACTCAAGGGCTGGGAGCAAGTGACCCCGGGCACTATGGCGCCTGCGCAGTACGATCAGGCCATGGCAGACTTGGTGGGTTACCTTCAGTGGATGGCCGAGCCGGTGCAAAATACCCGCGTCAAGCTGGGAATCTGGGTTCTGTTGTTCCTGTCGGTTTTGACATTCTTCACCTGGCGCCTCAATGCGGCGTACTGGAAAGACATCAAGTAAGTCGGTCTTTCGCGCGATCGGGGACGTCTTCCCAGACGAACCTGGTAGCTTCAGAGTGGGTCAGCATTTGGCGACCCACTCTTTTTAATTTTTAGGAGTCTCTCGCCATGATGGTGCTGTATTCAGGAACAACCTGCCCCTTCTCCCACCGTTGCCGTTTCGTGCTGTTTGAGAAGGGCATGGACTTTGAAATTCGCGATGTGGACTTGTACAACAAGCCTGAAGACATCAGTGTCATGAACCCCTATGGGCAGGTGCCGATCCTGGTGGAGCGCGATCTCATTCTGTACGAGTCCAACATCATTAATGAATACATCGACGAGCGCTTCCCACACCCGCAACTCATGCCCGGTGACCCGGTGGATCGTGCCCGCGTTCGCCTCTTCCTGCTGAATTTTGAAAAGGAACTCTTTGTGCATGTGTCGACGTTGGAGGCACGCAGTTCCAAGGGCAACGACAAAGCGTTGGAGAAGGCGCGCTCCCACATCCGCGATCGCCTGACACAACTGGCCCCGGTTTTCTTGAAAAACAAGTTCATGCTAGGAGACAACTTCTCCATGCTGGACGTCGCCATTGCGCCCTTGCTGTGGCGCCTGGACTATTACGGCATCGACCTGAGCAAGAATGCAGCGCCCTTGTTGAAGTATGCGGAGCGCATTTTTTCGCGCCCGGCCTACATCGAGGCATTGACACCCTCTGAAAAAGTCATGCGCAAGTAATTACGGGGTAATCGAACCATGATTGACGCCACCGATTCGAGTTCGACGCGGCCTTATCTGATTCGGGCCTTGTATGAGTGGTGTACCGACAACGGCTTCACGCCGTTTGTCGCTGTGCTGGTCGATGACACAGTGCGTGTACCCAATGAGTACGTCAAGGATGGTGAAATCGTGCTGAACATCAGTTTTGATGCCACCAGCTCCTTGCAACTGGGCAATGATTTCATCGAGTTCAAGGGTCGCTTTGGTGGGGTGGCTCGGGACATTCTCGTACCTGTCAATCGGGTGCTGGCCATTTATGCGCGTGAAAACGGGCAGGGCATGGCTTTTCCGATGTTGGCTGCATCCGAGGGCGCTACTGCCGAAATACGACCCACCGAGACCAAGCCTGCATCCCTCAGCAGTGTGTCAAGCCCCGCAGAGAAGCACCCGACAACGACCCCGAAGCCACCGGGTGGAACCAAGCCATCGCTGACGCGAATCAAATGAAATTTTCTGCCCACGCAGGGCAGGTTGCCACAGGATCCTGGGTTAAACTCACCGCTTCGCCGATTTAGCTCAGTTGGTAGAGCAACCGCCTTGTAAGCGGTAGGTCATCAGTTCGAATCCGATAATCGGCACCAAGTGATAGTACAAAGGCCTCCCAGTAGTGATACTCGGAGGCCTTTTTCATTGTCACATCAACAACTTCAGACTAGCCAGGGTTAACGGGGACTATTGACAGCCAAGGCAAACAGGGGAAAAACCGGGGGTACACCCCCATTTTCCCCGTGAAAACCACAGCTTTTTTGCCGTTGCTGGGGGTACCTTGGTGCCCCTGATATCGAACTTCTTGTCGAAACCCTGGCCTGCTCCCATAATGTTGTTGAAATTTTCAACAATCAAAGAGGTTTGCCATGCCAACTGTCAATTTCAGCGTGCCGGAAGAAGTCAAGGAAGCTTTCAACGCCACATTTGAAGGCCAGAACAAAAGTGCTGTCATCGCCGACCTGATGCGAGAGGCCGTGGAGCGGGCGCAACGGCGTGAGCACCACCGCAGCGCGGTAGGCCGCATTCTGGCTAACCGGGCGAGTGGGGCGCGGGTCACTGAAGCGCAATTCAGATCTGCACGCGAAGAGGGTCGCCCATGATCTGTGTCGTAGACGCGAGTGTGGCGGTCAAGTGGTTTGCGGTAGGTGACTGGGCGCAGCGCGAGGATGATATGGACCCGGCGCTGGACATTCTTCGCGCCAGCGCCGATGGTGGCGTGGAGTTTTTTCAGCCGCCGCATTTTTTGGCGGAGGTGGCAGCGGTGCTGACCCGATTGGACCCGGACCATGCTCTGCAGAATGCGGATGACTTGGCGGCGATGAACATCACTTGGGCGGAGCCAACGGTTGCGTATGCCCAGGCCATCGAGTTGGCACGTTCTCTGAATCACCATTTGTTCGACACCCTCTACCACGCGCTGGCTTTGACCATTCCCGGCGCAGAGCTGGTCACTGCCGACCGCCGTTACTTTGACAAGGCCCGGCACTTGGGTCAGATTGCCTGGTTGCCGGACTTCCGTATTGCCTGAATCCTGCCAGGTCTTTTGCGTGCAGGGTCGAATTACTTAGACTCACCACGCGTCAGCAGTCTTTAGAAGAGTGACACTCTTGAATTTGGCGGTACTTTTGGCGACCAACCCGTTGCCATGCAATATTTGCAGCCCCGGTCGCTCATCATTTGAGTTTGCACCAGGCTATATGGTCTGCGTCGCAATGTAAGCGTAAATCAGAGTGGCGACAGCCAGGAACTGCTTTGTGACAAAACCCAAAGCCGTTGAGCGCATCCACTAAACTGCTTGATATGAAAGGCCGAGCCAATATGAGACTTTGGATGAAGCGCAGCGCCATTGGGTTGGTTTTACTGGGCATTGCAGTTGGTGGAGCCGCGCTGTGGAAGCAGCGATCAGACGCACCTGAAAAACCGAAATTTCGTACCGCTGCGCTTGATGAAGGTCCGATTACGCAAGTTGTCCTGGCCACAGGTGCGCTGCAACCGGTCATTACCGTCACGGTGGGAACGCAAGTCAGTGGGACAGTGCTGGAGCGCAAAGCAGACTTCAATGACCGGGTCAAGAAAGGTCAGGTGCTGCTCCGATTGGATCCAGCCAACCTCGATGCGCGGGTACGTCAGGCGCGAGCACAACTCGCGGTCGCACAAGCGGCGCACGTGTTGGCATCGTCCAGTTTTGAGCGCAACCAGAAGCTGGTGGTGGCAGGGTTTGTCTCGTCTCTCACTTTGGATCAGGGGCGCCGTGAAGTGGACGCCGCGGTGGCCAATGTCGATTTGGCGCGCGCGCAAGTTGCTTCGGCAGAGACCGATCTGGCCAATAGCGTCATTCGAGCCCCCATTGATGGCATTGTGATCCGACGCAATATCGACGTTGGACAAACAGTCGCAGCCAGTTTTCAAACGCCTGAGCTGTACTTGTTGGCCAAAGACCTGCGCGAGATGGTCATCCAGACCAGCGTAAGCGAAGCCGATGTCGGATTGATCAAGAGTGGGCAAATTGTGCGGTTTTCGGTCGACGCCTACCCAGAGCGGGAGTTCGAAGGCACAGTCGGCCAGTTCCGCTTGAATGCCACCAATACCCAGGGCGTTGTGACCTACACCATCATTGTCAACGTGGCCAACCCTGAAGAACTGCTCAAGCCCGGCATGACCGCGCAAGCGCGCATTGTGGTGGCCACCAAGGATCGTGTTGTTCGTATACCTACTGCGGCGCTGCGCTTTCGACCCGATGAGGACAGCCTGAAGGGTAAAGATGTGGCCAAGGCTGAGACCAAGGACGATAGCAAAGCAGAAGACAAGAGCGCGAGCAAAGGTGCAACAGCCGACATCGCCCGGGCCGATGACGATGGCGTCCTCACCTCCATCAAGGGCGGAAAGAAGGTTTATCGCCTGTATACCGTGGGTGAAAAGCAGGTGCCAACCAAACATGATGCAACCATTGGCATTTCCAACACCCGCTTTACCGAGCTCATCACGAGTGACCTCAAAGTCGGCGATTTGGTGATCACACGCAGCGCCGAGCCACCGGTCAAGAAGTGATGCGATGCTGCGCCGCAAGCCATGGCACTGATTGAACTAAAGGCCATCCGCAAGAGTTATCGCACTGGTGATGTGCAAACACCAGTGTTGCACGGTATTGATTTGCTGGTGCAGCGTGGTGACCACGTAGCTCTGATGGGCCCCAGCGGTTCGGGCAAGAGCACCTTGATGAACCTCCTGGGCCTGCTCGACAGAGCTGACGAAGGTCACTACCTTTTGGATGGCCGTGACGTCACCAGCCTGAGTGCCGCAGAGCACGCCAGCGTACGCAACCAGACCATCGGGTTTGTGTTCCAGAGTTTCAACTTGCTCAAGCGCATGAATGTGCTGGAAAACGTGGCACTGCCGCTGCTGTATGCCGGCCAAAACCACAAGACAGCGCGATTGCGCGCCCAGGACGTGTTGCAGCAGGTGGGCTTGGGAACGTTGGGGCATCGCATGCCCAATCAGCTTTCCGGAGGGCAGCAGCAACGCGTCGCGATTGCGCGTGCACTGGTCAATCGTCCGCCTTTGTTGCTGGCCGATGAGCCGACAGGAAACCTGGATACCGCCACGGCGGAAGAAGTCCTGCAAGTAATTGATTCCTTGAACCGCGATCAGGGGCTGACGGTTGTGCTGGTCACGCACGAAACCGATGTGGCGCAACACGCACGCAGGTTGGTGAAACTCAAGGACGGGCGCATCGTGTTTGACGGAATTCCAGAGGGATCTGTATGAGTTTGAGCCAGATTCTGATGGAGTCGTTTCGATCGCTAGCCGCGAATCGACTGCGCACGGGGCTGACCATGCTGGGCATCATCATTGGCATTGCTTCGGTGGTGCTGATGCTCAGCGTGGGCGATGCGGTTCGCACTTTCATCGACAAGGAACTGGCTGTCCTGGGAAGCAACCAGCTGATCGTGCAGCCCGGCACGCCTACGGAAGGGGGCGCAAGAAGGCGGACCAACGAAGCACCCACCCTGACTCAGTCCGATGCTGTTGCACTCAATACGCTGCCCAGCTTGCGTGGAGCAGCGCCGACCATCCAGGGGTTCTTCCAGATTCTGTATGGAGATGACAACAGCAGTTCTGTCGTACTGGGTGTCACCCCCACCATGTTTACCTTGCGCAACTGGAAAGTGGAGCAAGGCGTGCCACTGTCGGAGGAAGACGTGCGTTCGGCCAATCGGGTGATCGTGATCGGCTCCAAAATCGCTGCGGATTACTACTATTCGCGAGATCCATTGGGTCAGGTGTTGCGCGTGGATGGCCGTCCATTCACGGTGATAGGCGTCATGGCAGGCAGTGGGCGTACGCTGGACGGAACGGACCTGGGCGAGTTGTTAGTGGTTCCCATCACCGCTATCCCGGTTCGCATGGCGCGTCCGGGAACCGTCCACTACATCACGGCGCAGGCAGCAAACGACGGGCTAATGGCTGATGCACAGGCCGACGTTACAGAACTGCTGCGTGACCGTCACCGCATTACTGGTGATAAGAAGGATGACTTCCAGGTGACCAATTTAGCCAGCATTGCACAGACCGGCGAGGCCATCGGAGCCGGGCTGTCGATTGGGCTGGGTGTGGTGGGTGCGATTTCATTGATTGTGGGGGGCATTGGCATCATGAACATCATGCTGGTAAGCGTGAGCGAGCGGGTGCGCGAAATTGGCATACGAATGGCGATTGGTGCCAAACCGCAGCATGTCTTGATCCAGTTTTTGAGCGAAGCGGTGGTAATGTGTATCGTTGGTGGGCTAATCGGCGTGGCAATTGCCGCGCTGGGTGCCTGGGGGGTCAACAGTACGGGTAAGTTTGAGATGGCACTTGGGGTGAGCCATATCCTTACGGCCGTAGTGTTTTCCACCGCAGTGGGCTTGTTCTTTGGCTACTATCCGGCCAGACGGGCCTCCAGGCTATTGCCGATCGAGTGTCTCAGGCAGGATTGATTCCTGCATAGCGTTTTGAGTACTGAGCCGCGAGCTCCCTGGCCCCGAATGCCGAATGAACAACCTGCCGCCCGTGATGCTTGCCGCTGACAGAAGCGATTTTCGACAACAATTTCCAGACAGAAAATACCGCATGACCACTCCAACCAGCACGCCATTTGCAAACCCAGCGCAGACTTGGAACGACCGATTTTCAAAGGACAGTTATGTTTTCGGTACCGAGCCCAATCAATGGCTGCGGCGACATGCCTCGATCTGGAAACCAGGGTCGAGGATCCTTTGTGTCGCTGATGGTGAAGGCCGCAACAGCATTTGGTTGGCCAAGCAAGGCCATCGCGTCGAAGCGTTTGATATCTCGGATGTAGGCGTTGCCAAGGCCAGACGCTTGGCGAATGATTGCCGGGTCGATGTGCACTTTACGGTGATTGGTTGCGACGAATTCGTATGGCAGGCGGAACACTACGACGGCGTGGCGGCCATATTTGTGCAGTTCGCCGATCCTGCGCTGCGCGAAAGGCTATTCAGGAACATGGTTAGCAGCATCAAGCCCGGCGGTTCGCTGCTATTGCTTGGGTACACGCCCAAACAACTGGAATACGGAACCGGCGGCCCCTCGCTGCTGTCTCATCTGTACACCCCTGAGATGCTGCGGGAGGCATTTGTCGGGATGGACATTCAATCTCTTGAGGCGCACGAGACAGAGTTGAATGAAGGCGAAGGCCACAAAGGCAGATCGGCAGTCATCGGGCTCGTCGCAACCCGCAGCGTATCTGCGCGATAGCTTCAATACGTCAGGTCAAGACGGCGTAATGGTGCAATGGGACCACCTGACCCGGCGGCGCTGGTGTTTCATTGGGGCGTTATAGGGAGCTGATATGGTTGACTTTGAAGAGTCTGATTTTCAAGACCTATTTCCCTCGGAACAGTAAATCCAAAACTAGGAAAACCAAGCGCTGCAAGAACGGAGGGCAGGCATCGATCAGGCGCGCCAGATCTGGTACTTCATGGTGGCCACGGAACCACCAACAAGCCCCAACAATGCCAGCAATGACCCCATCGCCAGCGTAGAGACCCCGGTTAGCCCTTGTCCAATGGTGCAGCCCATGGCGGTGACGCCACCAAAGCCCATAAGCATGGCTCCGAGCAATTGCGCCCGCAAGTCATCAAATGATGCAAACCCCTCGCCCTTCCAGCGAAAGTTGCCTGTGGCAATCGCGTAAGCCCAAGACCCTAGTGCGACACCGATAGCGCTCGCCACACCAAAGCTGACCTTTAGCGACTTGTCAGTCCAGAGTAGCAAAAGTTCCAGGCTGTATGCCACTGGCGCCACAAAACTCATGGATTCCAGGGTGCGCGTATTGGTGGCGAAATAGACTGTCTCCAGGGTTTCGGGGTTTTCGCCATAGCCAATATGTCCCGTGATATACCAGCCTGCAATCACCACCAGACCCAGCGCCACCGAACCCAACACCGAGGTCGTATTGGCCCGAAAGCGCTGGTCCTTGAACACAAAGGCCAGCAGCGCCAGCAGAACCACCGCCGTTACACCCTGCCAGGCAGCCAACACAGACCACCCAGTGACCTGGCTCACGGCGGCGGGTATCGATTGGTTGGCCAGACCCCAGGTCGATACATCGATTCGGACCGGGTCCAGATAGCTGACGCGCCATTGTCCGAATACGCCCTTGAGGGTCATGTAGGCGCTGATGCCCACAAAGACCAACACCACCAGAGAGCGCAAATTGCCACCCCCCACACGCACCAGATTCTTGTTAGCGCAGCCACCCGCCAGCGTCATGCCCACGCCAAACAAACCACCCCCAACCAGAAGCGAGAGCCAGGGAATGAGCGGGCGTTGGTAAATGGTCTTGGTAATGTCCACTTGGCCCAGCACATGCAATGCCGTGGTTCCCATCAATGCCACAGCGATGGCCAGCAGCCACATGCGCATGCGGCCCCAGTGTTCCATGTTGACGACGTCAGAGATCGCGCCCATGGTGCAGAAATTGGTTTTGTGGGCCACTGCGCCAAAAATGGCACCCAACAACAAGCCACCCCAGACCACCACCGTGGTCGGATTCATTCCACCATCCATCGCTGTCTCCATTCGCCGCGTTCCGCGTATTGTTTTCTTCCGTTTGAGTTGTGGATCGTCGCTTTTTCGCAGGTGCAACGTCAAGTAACCCCAATGGATTAAAGGGTTTGTCATAGTGCACACTGAAGCGAACTTGCTTATATATTGATTGAATAAATTTAGGAGACTTGATGATGACTTCACGCCGTGACGCGCTCAAGCACAGTGCTAGGCTTGCCGCCCTGCTCGGTGCGACGGGTTTGTTCCCGCAGTACAGCGCCGCGTTTAACAAAAGTGCCTTTGACGCCAAGTCGGTATCTGACGCACTCAAAGCGTTGGGACTGGGGGCACCCACCGAGACCAGCAGCATTACCCTGCAAGCCCCCGACATTGCCGAGAACGGTGCGGTGGTGCCGATTGGCGCGGCAACCACCTTAGCGGGAGTCAGGCAGGTTTTGTTCTTAGTTGAAAAGAACCACTCCGTTCTGGTTGCCGCGTTTAATCTTAGCGACAGCGTGGACGCAAACATTTTGACGCGCACCAAGATGGCAGAGTCATCCTATGTTTATGCGGCCGCCGTGATGAACGATGGCAAGGTCCTGTTCGCTAAAAAAGAAGTCAAGGTAACAGCGGGTGGCTGCGGCTGAGCCCAACCGCCGCCAATCCCAGTAAGCGATCATTTTCAAAATTAGGAGACACATATGGCAGACCCGATGCGCATTCGCGCCCAGATGAGTGGCACCAGCGCCACCGTCCGAGTCCTCATGAGCCACGAAATGGAAACTGGGCAACGTAAGGATGGTGCCGGCAAGTTGGTACCCGCATGGCACATCAACGAAGTCACTGCTGCGCACAACGGTAAATCGGTGCTGACGGCTGAGTGGGGCACCGGGGTCTCAAAGAATCCATTCCTTCAGTTCAGTCTTAAGGGTGCGAAGGCTGGCGACAAGGTGGTCGTGACCTGGAAAGACAACCGCGGCGATTCGCGCACCGATGAAGCCACCGTGGTTTGACCATGCAGATCCAATCGAGTAGTGTGATCGTTCATGCTCTTGGGCGTAGCGCTCGCGCTGGACTGGGTGGTTCATCATTTTGACGGCGCTTCCATCCATGCAACCAAGGGTTTGCGCAATATCCGCAATCACCTGGACGCGCCGCTTGAAATGGTGGTGCAACTTTGCCGCCCAGAAGGTCAGAGCCCGATTTCGTGGTCGCGCTCTTCACTATCCCTATGGGTTAGCAACGCTTACCCTTAGCGGTAATAGACTATTGCGTGGTGGTCGCAAAGAATGCAACACTGGTAAAAGCGCAATTCAACTGGTTTGCAGCGACCACTTTCGGTTCAAAAACGGCTGGATCCAGCCATTCAGGAGACACATCATGGAATTCAATAAAGAGTTTGACGCGTCAGGGCTGTCCTGCCCTCTGCCCATCGTAAAGACCAAAAAAGCGCTGGCAGACATGACCTCCGGCCAGGTCCTGCGTGTTATTTCCACCGATCCGGGTTCGGTGTGTGACATGGCCGCGTTTGCGGAACAGACCGGTAACAATTTGCTGGAGCAAGGATCGGAAAACAGCAAGTTCGTGTTTTATCTGAAGAAGGCCTGAACTACCGTCATTGATAACACCGGAGAAGCTTATGGCAACCAAAAAGATGGCACTGATCGCCACCAAGGGTACTCTGGACATGGCGTACCCGCCCTTCATTCTCGCGTCAACTGCAGCAGCACTGGGTTGGGACGTGCAGATTTTCTTCACCTTTTATGGGCTGCAGCTGCTGCGGCACGATCTGGATGACATCAAAATCAGTCCATTGGCCAATCCGGCAATGCCGATGCCGGTGCCGATGCCTGTCATGGTGCAAATGTTGCCGGGCATGGAGTCTATGGCCACCATGATGATGAAAAACAAGATGAAGTCCAAAGGAGTGGCTTCGTTGAAAGAACTTCGCGACTTATGCCTGGAGGCTGACGTGAAGTATGTCGCCTGTCAGATGACGGTGGATCTTTTCGAATTTCAGCACAGTGATTTCATCAAGGAAGTCACTTACGGCGGTGCAGCCACCTTCATGCAATTCGCGGGCGAGTCGGACGTCTGCCTGTTTATCTAGCTTCGCATCAAGGGCCAGCGAAAACAGAATGCTTGCTTGGTCAAATGTAGAACTTGGATGCGCGCCGGCGCCCAGGTAATGCTTTCTGGATGATGACGCCGCGTATCGCGGTTTCATCAATGGGATCAGAATCCGCAAATGCAGGATTCAGAGCGCGCAATATCCATTTGCCGTTGACGGCGCTCAATTGTCGAAATGTCCATTCGTCCTGGTACCAAGCCAGAACAAAGGCCCCGTCCTTGAGTGCACCATCGGGTTCAATGATGATGATTTCGCCTTCAAGAAATTCTGGCGCCATGCTGTGGCCCACCACCATGAGCGCGAACGACTCGCTCCCCGAGCAACTTGAGGCTTGCATTTCCAGGGCTTGCATTGCCTAGATGACCTCAGCACGAATGCGGGATTCGATTACACCCGCAGCTCGCAGTTCTGCAAACAAAACCTGCACGAAAGCCTCTGGCCCAGCGAGGTAGAAATCGCTGTCCAAGCCAAACAGATCGGCCCGCATGGCGCTGGCGATGTCTCGTGCACCATCGCCTGCGTCGCTTTGAGTGACTAGCTCATACTCAAATTGATCCAGGGCTTCCGACCAGGCGCGACAGTGATTTTCCAGAAAGTGGCCGTCCGGCCCAGTGACCAGCCAGTACAGGGAGAGCTTGGGGTTAGAGTCTTGGGCCAGGGCATGTTCCACCAAACTCTTGATGGGGGAAATACCACCATCGCACGCAGCGAACACCAGCGGCCGGGAGCTTTCGATCAGCACAAATTCACCAACCGGTCCGCGAACATTGAGCTTCGAGCCGGCGCGGATGTTACTTGCAAAGAGATGACGGGCGAAGGCATCTTGCGGATTCCTTGAAATGTAGAAAAGCAGATTGCGATCGTCACAGGGACAACTGCCGATGGACTGGGTGAGCTGCGTACTGCCCTCGCCCGGCATATCAAAACCAAGCTGAACCGATTGCCCCGCCAGGAATCGCAGCCGATGCGAACGCGGTGTCTGCAGGTGCAACAGCATGGTGTCCGTGCCTAGTGGAGTGGCAGCGCGCACTTGCGTAACGATGTTCTGCTCAGGGATATCTTGTGGTCCGCGCGCTTCCAGTAATTCAAGGGTCAGTTCGCTGCTGGAGGCAGTGTTGCAGCACATCAGGGTATAGCCTTGCGCCTTTTCAGTTTCGGATAGTTGGTAATCCGATGCCTGGGTTTTAGCCACTTCGCCGGAGATAACGCGTACCTTGCACATGCCGCAACTACCGTTACCGCAACCGTAGTTCAGCTTCAGCCCAGCTTGAAGGCCTGACTGCAACAGATTCGCATGCCCTTCCACAAGGAATTCGTTCCCGCTGGGGCGCACGGTGACATGGGATGTCATGACTTTCAGCATGTCGTCCATCACTGCGAGCACATCGCTTGACTCGGTTGCTAGCGCCATGGCAAGTCCTTTGGAAACAGTATGTTCGAGTTCCCGCCAAACGACATCGGCAGGTTGGGATTGCACCTGTTCTCGTGCAAAGGTTTGCAGACGAATTACCAACGCGTGGTAGTGCTGAAGATGCTTGCGCACGTCAGCCAATTCCTGGCTCTGCGCAAACAGGCGCTGGGATAAAACTTCCTGGTTGGGCAGCAAGCGCTCGCGCAGTCGTTTTCCGAAAGCGGCTTCGCGAATGTGCGTTACCTGTTCCAGCAGCCCGGACTCTTCGAACCGGGCGTCAGGGTAAAGACGCAGCAAGGCGTCCGTCGAAACCAGCCCATCGTTGAGCGTGAGCACACCGTCGCGCACCAACTGCTGCAAGACACCTCGTGCCACTCCGAGCAATTGCGCCGCGCGCCAAACACTCACCTGATGGGTCATGCGCCACCCATCTGGATTCGGTCCAGATAACGTGCACGGTACAGCAGACGCGGTTGTTTCGGGTCATCCTGGAAGCTCGAGCGGTCGTGCAATACGTTATTGCTCACCAGCCCCATACCGGCCTCCAGGGTCAGGCGAAAAATGTAGGGTGAGCCATGGTCCATCAGTGCGCTGAGAAATGCGACAGCATCGCCCATGGTCGTAGTGTCCTTCCAGATGATGCTGCGTGTGCGCGCGGTGTAGCGCATATGCAAATGGCCACTTGCGGGATCCACCGAAAAGACCGGGCCGCTTTGCTCCGCACGGGCCACCCCATCGTCATCAAGCCTTGCTGGAATAGTCATGGCATCGGGCTCGCAAAGCGTGCGTATCCAATCAGGGTTGGCGTCTCGCACAGCGATGTAGGCCATTTCAGGATCCATCAGGGACGTGGCACCTCCCGCAATGGCCGGGCGCACGCAATGGAGCACCATGGCCTGTATCGAGCGGCTCACGGGTTGGTAATAACCGTCCGTATGCCATTTAATGGCACGATTCGTGTAGGGAATAAATGCTCCGCGCTCGCCTTGTGTCTGGGAGACCGTGATCGGGGAGATGCCATCGTCATCTGCCAACCAGTTAGCGTCCAGTCGGCGCAATCCAAGTTGCGCAGCCAGCTTGCGTGGAATGTTCTTGTCGGCGTCTTGGGCGGAACTGCGATAGATGGCCATATTGCACTTTGTGCAAAGCGCCAGCAAGTCGCTGTGTTCACGGGCCGTGAGTGCGCATGGATCTGCGACGTTGACCACCAGATCTGAGGAACGTTCTGGATGACCTGTCAGTTTGACCGCTCGCCATCGTGCATAGTCTGCGCAGTTGTCGAGATCAAACGGGCTGGACATTGCAGTCTGGCGGTCAGTCGCCAGTATGGAGAGCCCGCGAAGATCGCTGCGGGCGCGGCTCAGTGGACAGAACGCCCTGCATGCCGCGCTGCAGCATCTCCAGGGCTTCCGGTATTTCAATTGCCATGATCTGATCTATTACCCAGCGCTGGTCTTTTTGGGGCATGAGCGATTCAATGCGATGGCCCAGGTAGCGCACGAAGGCGAAATCTGGCATCCCGTTGGCAAGGCCAAAGTCGGCGTAATGGATCGATAGTGCATTGAATTGATCAATAAACTGATCGAAATGTGAGGCATGCGCAGAGTCGGGGGGCCCCATCAGGCGATCCTCGTTTTCTTCCAATATCTCAGCAACCCGCCGCACCAAACTGGACACAAAAGCCATGCGCTCGTCTGGACTCATGCGCTCAAACGCCCACCGGTCGATTACTTGGGACATGAACACCAGCACTTCACGGGTAAATGCAAAGTACTGCTGCCCAACCTCAATGTCAAAGTGCGCCGAGCGCATTTGCTTGAGCATGTGCTGAGAAACGCGCCACGTGATGAACGCCATGGCGCTGGCATTTTGCTGCGGTGACTTGGGTGAACCAGCCCGAAACCACGTGCTTTTAATGCGCAGCTTGGTTCGCTCGCCAGCGACCAGGGTATTGGTCATCAATAGCCGCCCTTGCCCAGTGGCTGTGGCAGCCCGGCGACCTTGGGTCCTTGCTTGGCGGGTCCTACCGGGAAGAGATCGTAGAGGTACTTACTGTCCACGGCGGGTTGAATCTCGGACATGCCTTTGAGCATGGCACGAAAGTTGGGCGTGGCGCCTTCTTCACGGTACTGGTCGCGCAGGTAATTCACTACTTCCCAATGGGCATCGGTCAGTTCTATTCCCTCGGCGGCCGCAATCACGCGCACCGTCTCTTCTTCAAAACTGGGTTCGATCAGGTAACCCTGGTCGTCTGCCTCTAAATCAACGCCATTCACGGTGTACATCATCACCTTGTCTCCATGTTGAAGGTAAAAACTAAAGTCCTACTGCCGCGGCTGACTTATGGGGCACGAATACTCCGCAGCCCAGCAGCCGGTGAGGCCCTAAACCCTGCTGTTGCAAACGCAGGGATTGCGCGGGGTGCAGGCCGTGCAGCATGAGGCTGAAGGCAGGTGCCGGGCAGCCTGGCGAAACCTGGAACTCTTGCCGCTTACCGCAAACTGCTTCTCCGGCAATGCCTAAGCGCCCAAGTTCCTCCTGAATCTGCGCCATAAATTGAACTTCGTCCGCGTTCTCCGATGCGACCCGGTAGGCATACAGCGTTCCATGGGCTACCAGCGCACGCGGATGAGGGGTGCCCAGTGTTACCAGGGAACCCATCACGTCAAGCTGCAAACCTGCAAGAGCGCCCAAAGCCTCAAAACGATCGATGTTGATTCGAACCAGCAAGCGCGATCGCCGCGTTAACAGGCCCTCGGAATCGACCCCTGCGACCAGCTTGACAGGGTGAATTCCCGCTATCGCTTCGTCGGCCAGCCACGGCAGATGGCAGAGCAGCGCCTCCTGTATCGCAAAAGCATTGTTGCGGGGCAGCTTCGAGCCATCGATAGGAAATACGACATCCACTGTTTTGAAGGCTAAGTCACCGGCAGTGGTCATGTTGGGTCTCGCTCAGAATCCGCCACCGGTTGGCGTTTCGCCCAACTTAACAATGCTTCTCCCCACAGACGAGCGGACTGCGGGTCGATCTCGAATACCGTAAATCTGCTCCTCTCGCGAATCCGCGTCCTCAGCAGACTCATTCCGCCAGCGTCATAGTCCAACTGCTGCAATTCGATGACCTGACCACCTATCGGGATAGTGAATTTTTCCAGGGCTGTAATCGTAGTCATGACGCGGTTTCTCAGTAGTGCTATTGGGCGCAAAGAAGGCCAGTGTCGTCTATTACCGGGACGGATGGGCACATATAGCCCCAATGGATAGCTTCCCATACTCTACGAGGGTGATAGCGCTGGAGAACGGGTGAAACGTACTATTCGCTACGCAGTCGACCTACGCAACCTATGCGTTTCCACCCAGCCCGGAGACATTCAATGACCAAGAAACAGCACGATACCCCCATGCTCGACCAGTTGGAGAGCGGACCCTGGCCCAGCTTTGTGACTGGGTTGAAGCGCCTTGCCAACGACAGTGAGTACATGACTGACCTGATGGGGCAACTGGAGCACTCGTACAAGACCCGCAAAGGCTACTGGAAGGGTGGGACAGTCGGTGTTTTTGGTTATGGTGGTGGCGTTATTCCGCGCTTTTCTGAGGTCGCAGACATGTTTCCGGCGTCCAAGGAGTTCCATACGCTGCGCGTGCAACCACCCGCAGGCATGCACTACGACACCGATGTTTTGCGCAAAATGTGCGACATCTGGGAGAAGCATGGCTCCGGTCTGATTGCTTTTCACGGTCAGTCTGGTGACATCATGTTTCAAGGTGCAAGTACGGCCAATGTGCAAGGCGCTTTCGACGAGCTCAATGAGCTCGGATTTGATCTCGGTGGTGCCGGGCCCGCAGTACGAACGAGCATGTCGTGTGTTGGCGCTGCGCGTTGCGAGCAGTCCTGCTTTGATGAGGCCAAGGCCCATCGCGCGGTGCTGAATACTTTTCTCGACGACATGCATCGTCCGGCGTTGCCATACAAGTTCAAGTTCAAGTTTTCAGGTTGCCCTAACGACTGCATGAATTCGATACAGCGCGCCGACATGGCTGTGATCGGAACATGGAAAGACAACATCCGCACCGATGAAGGGCTGGCCAAAAAGTGGTTTGCCAAGCACGGGATGACAGAGTTGGTAAACGATGTGGTGAGTCGCTGCCCGACCAAGACCATCATGCTGAAAGAAACCAAGGATGTGTCCAAAGGTGCAAAGATATCGAGTGTGGCGCTGAACGATACGCAGTCGCTCGAAATCGACAATGCCAACTGTGTTCGGTGCATGCATTGCATCAACGTGATGACTGGCGCTCTGGCCACCGGAACTGACAAGGGTGTCACCATTTTGATGGGGGGTAAACGCACCCTGAAGATCGGAGACTTGATGGGTACCGTGGTGGTTCCGTTCATGCCAATGTCTACTGACGAAGACTATGAAGCCCTGGTGGATCTGGCGCAAAAATCCATCGACTTCTTTGCCGAAAATGCTTTGGAGCATGAGCGTACCGGAGAAATGATCGAACGTATTGGTCTGATCAATTTCCTGGAAGGCATCGGTCTCGAGGTGGACCCCAATATGGTTTCTACGCCCCGAACCAATCCGTATGTGCGCACCGATGGGTGGGACGACGAAGTGGCGAAGATCAACGCCCGCAAGGTCGTTTCCTGAAAACGCAAAGAGGAGAGATAACTATGGCAACCATGCGCACCCCCATTGAGAGCGGCGTACCGGACAACAAAAAGTACCTGCATCCGCTGATGGCGAAAAACTACGGCAACTGGAAGTACCACGATCGTCCGCGTCCAGGCGTGCTGCACCATGTCTCGCACACTGGCGATGAGATCTGGACCGTGCGCGCTGGCACACAGCGCCAGATGGATGTGTATACGATCCGCAAGCTGTGCGACATCGCGGATCAGTATGCAGACGGTCACGTCCGTTTCACCATACGCTCAAACATCGAATACATGGTGTCCGACGCTGGTCGGGTGGGTCCTTTGGTCGAGGCGCTAACCAGCAGCGGCTTTCCGGTCGGTGGCACGGGCAATTCCGTATCCGCCATTGCGCACACCCAGGGTTGGTTGCACTGTGACATTCCCGGCACCGATGCGTCGGGGGCTGTCAAAGCGCTGATGGACGAACTGCTGGTTGAGTTTGTCAAGGAAGACATGCCCAACCGAGTGCATCTCTCCACGTCCTGCTGTGAAATCAATTGTGGTGGGCAAGCGGATATTGCGATCGTGGTTCAGCACACCAAGCCACCAAAAATCAACCACGACTTGGTGGCCAACATGTGTGAGCGCCCAACGGTGGTGGCGCGCTGCCCGGTGGCAGCCATCCGACCTGCGATGGTGAATGGCAAGCCGTCGCTGGAGATTGATGAAAGCAAGTGCATGTGCTGCGGGGCCTGTTACCCACCGTGCCCACCAATGCAAATCAATGACCCGGAGCACAGCAAACTGGCGATTTGGGTTGGAGGCAAGAACTCGAATGCCCGTGGAAAACCGACGTTCATGAAAATGGTGGCATCCGGGTTGCCGAACAATCCGCCACGCTGGCCGGAAGTGTCTGCCATGGTCAAAAAGATTTTGTACACCTACAAGGAAGATGCACGCTCATGGGAACGCGTCTCGGACTGGATCGAGCGCATTGGTTGGCCACAGTTTTTCGAAAAGTGTGATCTGCCATTTACCAAGTACTTGATTGACGACTGGCGTGGCTCGCGTAGCAGCCTGAATGCCTCCACCCACATCCGTTTCTAACTTTTTGGACCAAGACCCGTATGAAGTTCGGATTACTCGTCAGTGAAGGCCCCTACACGCATCAGGCCTCCGACACCGCTTACCAGTTTGCAATGGCGGCAATTGCTAAGGGACATGAAATTCAGCGTGTCTTTTTCTACCACGACGGGGTGAATAACGCGACCCGTCTTACCGAACCGCCGCAGGATGACCGTCATGTGGTGAATCGTTGGTCTGCCTTGGCTACTGATCACAAGGTGGACTTGGTTGTATGCGTGGCGGCAGCGCTGCGTCGTGGCATCAAGGATGAAGTGCTGGCGCCGGGCTTTCGTATCTCGGGATTGGGCCAGCTGGTGGACAGCGGCATCAAGGCGGATCGCCTTGTTACCTTTGGCGATTGAACAGGAAAGATTTCAGAATGAAAAAATTCATGTTTGTGAACCGCAAGGCGCCGTACGGCACGATCTATGCGCTGGAGAGCCTGGAGGTGGTACTCATCACCGCCACGTTTGATCAGGATGTCAGTCTGGTCTTTATCGATGACGGCGTCTATGAGTTGGTGAAAGGCCAGCAGACCAAGGACATCGGTATCAAGAACTTCTCCCCGAGTTACCGTGCTCTTGAGGGTTATGACGTCGAGAAACTGTACGTAGATCGTGAATCGATGGAGCAGCGCGGCTTGACCGAGAAGGACTTGCTGGTGCCAGTTGAAGTACTTGACGCGCAGGAAATGGGCGCACTTATGGCCCAGCAAGACGTGGTCTTGAGCTTTTGAACCAGGGAAAATCCATGCTGCACATTGTCAATAAATCTCCCTTTCATACCAATTCTCTCGGCTCCTGCTTGCGCATGGCTCAGGCTGGAAGTGCGCTCCTGCTGATCGAGGATGGTGTTTACGCCGCTGCCATTGGAACCGCAGCCGAGTCGCGAATCCAGCAGGCCATGACTTCTCTCAAGGTCTACGCGCTCAAGCCCGATGTGGACGCGCGCGGTCTGGGCGGCAAACTGGCGCAGGGCATCGAGTTGGTCGACTACGGCGGCTTCGTAGATCTCACCCTTGAATACACCACCGTTCAATCCTGGCTGTAAAGCCCCATTTTTCACTTGGAGATAGTTATGAGTTTTGAAATCAACGGCACCACTTATGAAACCGACGAAGAAGGTTACTTGCTTAACCTCGCGGAATGGAATGTGGACGCAGCCAAGCACCTGGCAGAAGAAGAAAAAGTGGACCTCACTGACAACCATTGGGAGGTGATCAATTTTCTGCGCGACTATTACAACGAGTACCAGATTGCACCTGCGGTGCGCGTCTTGACCAAAGCCATTGGCAAGCAGTTCGGCGAAGAAAAAGGCAATAGCAAGTACTTGTACGACCTGTTTCCTTACGGCCCCGCCAAACAGGCTTGCAAGATAGCAGGTTTGCCCAAGCCGACCGGCTGCATTTGATCGAATAGAGCGTCAAAGTAGCGGTAACAGGACATGTCGCCAGTGACGCCTCTTTATGCCGTGTTGTTGTATTTTGCAGCAGCTGTTCTGGTGGTCGGGTTGGCTCTCAAGATTCGAAGCTACCTGAGTACTCCCGCACCGCTCAAAATTCCGACAACACCAGCTCCCACTACGTCGGGTGGAGTGGTGCTGCGCATGGTGCGTGAAGTCGTTCTCTTTGAAAGTCTCTTCAAGTCCAGCAAATGGACGTGGCTATTTGGCTGGACCTTTCACTTTGCTTTGCTGCTTGTGACATTGCGTCACTTGCGCTACTTCCAGGAGCCGGTGTGGCTGCCCATCGCACTGGTGCAACCATTTGGCACTTATGCCGGCTTTGCCATGGTTGCAGCACTGTTTGGCCTTTGGGCGCGTCGCTGGTTGGTGGACCGCGTCCGTTACATTTCGACACCCTCAGACCACTTGATGCTGGTCTTGCTCCTGGCAATCGGGTTGACTGGTCTGGGCATGCGGTTTGTAGAACACACGGACATCGTGGCTGTGAAGATGTTCACGCTGGGCATGCTGCGATTTGAGTGGAGCGCGCTACCTGCTGATCCTGTGCTGCTGGCGCATTTGGGTTTGGTGGCTGTGTTGATGCTGATTTTCCCGATCAGCAAACTACTGCATGCACCTGGTTTGTTCTTCAGCCCGACGCGAAACCAAGCCGATACAGCGCGCGAGGCGCGACATATAGCCTCCTGGGCGGCGGCTATGGAAAAGCGTCCCTAAGACCGCCGCACGACTATGGCTACTGCGACTTTCGAAACACCCAAGATCAAGAGCTACCCGGTCATTCCGCTGGTGCAAGCGGGAGCCATGTCGCATCTGAAACCATTTGTGGCATCGGGACCTATTCAAAAGGCACTGGGATTCCCGGAGACGCTGGTGGATGATTGGCAAGCGAAAGCCATCGCCAAAATGGGGGAACTGCTGGGAAAGTATCGGTCGCTGCAAGTCTATATGGACGCCTGTGTGCACTGCGGCGCTTGCTCTGACAAATGCCATTATTTTCTGGGAACCGGTGATCCCAAAAATATGCCAGTGGCGCGCCAGGACCTGATGCGCAGTGTTTACCGTAGATATTTCACCTTCGCGGGCAAACACTTTCCCAAACTGGTCGGTGCGGTGGACTTGACGAGGGAAGTGCTGGACGACTGGTACAGCTATTTCAACCAGTGCTCCGAGTGCCGCCGCTGCTCCGTCTTCTGTCCCTATGGCATCGACACTGCCGAAGTGACGATGGCCGCGCGCGAGATCATGGCCTCGATTGGATTGGGGCAAAAGTACTCCAATGAAATCATTGGCAAAGTGCATCGCATT
>CAJBVC010000571.1 GCA_903958915.1 uncultured beta proteobacterium | reverse complement strand
TGTTCCTAGACACTTGCAATATCTGCGACAAACAACGCTTGCATGCTGGCTACTGTCATCACTACTGTCGGGTGCCATTCTCGGCTTGGGATTCGGCAATGCTGGCCACTGGTTTCTGGCTGCTGCCGTATGCATGGTGGTTCTAGCTACTTCCTTGGTGTGGCCAGCGCTATGGTTTGCAGCGTTCTTTTTCCCCTGGTGGCTTGATTTTGGGTTTGCTGACTTCGTTCGCCAGACAGGCCTACCGTTCTACCGCGACTGGCCGATCTTTTGCGCGGTGATCATTCTGCTTCTTTGCGCGCGATTCTTGACGCACTCGCTAATTCGTAACGGAGATGCAAAGCATGTGAGTGGCTTTGATCGCGCGCGCCGAATTCGGTGGTCTGCGATGCCCAATGCGCAGGGAAAGCAAGCCACTTTGCACGATTGGGGGAATTGGGGGACCCGAATTCACCGAGTACTACTCTTCCCCTTGCATCGCTACATGCAGTATTTGGTGCGCAATCCGAAAACTACCCCGGCAAACATCATGGCGCGGGCTGAACTGATCTTTGGCGCTGACGTGCATTGGGTGATGCAGGCAAGCATCGCTGCTTGTTTGGCTGTTCTGGTCGCCATTGCGTGTCTGATTGCCAGTTGGTATTGGGGTCCTGAGTGGCGTGACAAAGTGAGTCCCGGCTGGTTTGGAATTGCCGTGTGCATGTTGTTTGTTGGCTTTACTCCGATGATGAGTATTCAGGCTGCCTTTTATCGGTCGAAAAGGGAGCAGTCCCTGATCATGCTTCTGCCAGGTATGCCCAGGGGCAATACGCTCAATCGTATGATTACCATGCGTGTATTGCGTCAGGCCTGCTTGAGTTGGCTGATAACCGCAGGCATTGCACTTCAACTCCCGCTTGATGCTAATACAGGCCAAATGGTCGCTGCCGGGTACTTCGGTTTGCTGCCAGGAAGCGTCTTACTGATCCAGGACTGGTCGCGCATGCAAATGCAACAGACCTTTCGCGCACTCTTGTATTCCATCGCAGTCTTGGCTGGACCAGTCATTTGTTTCATTGCCTTGCATTGGCTGGACGTTGAGGGTCATTGGTTGTTGCTCGCAAGCATGCTCATTGCACTGGCGCTTTTGCGCTGGAGATGGATCCATTTGCAGAGTTTTCCGGCAGCGCTTCCAGTTGGCAGACTCGCCTTCATGGATGGTTTGCGCCTATGAAGGCAAGCTCTGGCTGCAAAAGTGAGCTTGCGATTTGTCCCAATCCGAAAAGTCAGAATGCCAAAGTCTATTTGGGTCGGAGCTACTGAAATTACGAACAGATTGCTGCAAGAAACTGGAGTTAGAGGGTCGGGCAGTTCTGGATAGATTACGCGCGCTTTGCTTGGTGTCATACGGTGCCAAAAGGTCGGGACCCAGAACCATAACAAGGCCAGACAACATCGGGCACTTTCAATAAACTAGTGGTCTCGACTGGGTAGCCGAATTTGCACGAATCTTACCGGCCTGTTCGGCACCAATGCCCAATCGTCTACTCCGGCATCATCCAACATTCAACGACTGAATACAACCTCCAAGCTCGTCGCAGCATCCACGCAGCCCGACACCGCAATCCTTGTTCACGGTGTCGAGAACCCTTTGGCACGGAACACCGCGGCGAAGCTATCCCGTTTCGCAAAGCGCATGAATTCTCTGGCCACTTCGATATTGCTGGCGTGCGCGCCCAGAGCCATCGTGTAAGTTGTGATCTTTTGCAAAGTGGGCGGTAGCGGACCCACCAAGTGCACACCCTTTACCGGAAGGATCTCGGTGATCTGATGGATTCCGAGCTCAATTTCTCCGCGTGCCACGGGTTCAACAATGAAACCTCCCTCGCCAAGGATTGTCTTTCCCTTGACCTGATCTGCTACTCCAAGTTGCGTCAGAACGCTTGCAAAGTGCTTTCCACTGGTTCCCTTGGTCGGATCCATGTAGGTGATGGTCTTCGCGTTCAACAATGTATTGCGCAGCGCTTCAGGGCTGGAAATGTCCGGCACAGATGCGCCCTCCCTGACAGCGATGCCAACCCCGACACTGCCAACCGGCGTGCTTGAACCCGGCACCGTCCATCCGTTGCGTTCAACGTCCTGGATAACGTCCATCGAAATGAGCAACACGTCAGGTTTTCCACCGTCGGCCAACTTTTTCATGAGAGCACCAACCGGGGCATAGTCAATTTTGATCGTGTCGCCTGTGGTCTTCTGGTACTCCTGCACCACCTGCGAGATGGGCGCTTTTGCGGCACCGGCACTCCAGACGAGGAGTTCAGCAGCTTGGGCGTGGGCTGGGAACGCTGAGACAACGACACACAAGGCCATGGACGCCATGACTTTGAACTTCTTCATGACCGAGCTGTTGCTTGAATACATAGTTGGGTTTCCTTAGGGTTGCGTGGGACCATGGTGAGACAGCCAGAACTTCAAGGCGCAATTGTTGACGATGGTTCACGTGAATGGGATTAACCGTAGGACGCGACCGGGGTCGGAAGATCATCATCGAGATACAACTCGTACTCACATCAACTCTTCCTGCGTGATGTCTCCCTCCCAGTGCACATCGGTAATGTGACCCGATGTACCGTATTCGCCATCCCACAGACTGGCCTTGTGTTTCATCGACTCTGGATGCATGGACTGTTCTCCTTTGTGGCCGATCACTGTATCGCAAACACAGGTTGCCGGACAGCGCAGATTATTGGAAAACGCCCGCTGCAGTACCAATGCAAGTTGGACAGGATCTAAACCGAAATTCCGTGCACTTGGGTAAACTGAAATCGACTCCTGTAATCCGAGGTGCGCAGCAACAAGATGCTGTTAACGACAAGCCCGGTGAAGGCAGAGAGGACTCCAAACACGGAGTCCACTGCAAAGCCGTTCCAGATCCACAGGCAGTCCCCTAGCAGGAACGCGTAGCGAAGGCGCTGCTGAGGAAAATTGAGAGATGCAACCGTCAGAAAAAGTGCGGCAAGAGTGGACGGAAGTGAGGATATCCCAGCCCAGGTCCAGTACGAACAGGCGCTGACAATGACAAGGAAGCCTGCCGTGGCGCTCAGTCGCGCATGCTTTGGCCAGTGCACGGCGTAGGCGCCGACCAAAATGCGCACGGCTCCCACCAGAATGACTGCGGCGGCTGTGTGTGCACCTTTGAACAGAAAGTACAGTGCCCAAATCAGGGTTGACCCACTGGATACCAACAGCATTGTCTTTCGCTGACGCATTGCGTAACTCGACAGACCACTCAGCAGAGCAATCAGTCCAATAAGGTCAACAACGAGGGTAGGCATGAAGTAGGGGAGAGCCGGGAGTGAGCAAAGTCCGACATTCGATGGACTTCTCTGACGATACTACCAATGGTATCAGTGGGGACCAGACTGCGTATGGCGCAGGGTCATTTGGAAGCGAATGTGTTGACAATTACTCCAACGACGCGTCCATGGTGGCAGCGGTTTTTCTGAAGACGACTTCTCCCGTGGGCTGGTGCACAACACGGATTTCCTTGCCGTACGGACGTGTCTCGCTCTTGGCGGCAAGGACGACCGCCATCGCACGGTCGGCAATGTAGTGCACGGTGCTATTGATACCAGAAATCAATGGCCCCACAATGGGGTGGGAGCTTTCAATGCGATAGCTCATAGATGTCATGAAGTTTTCTCGGTTGTCTAGAAGTGGTTGCACAGTAACGAGATTGCGTGACTGGCTTGTGTCCCGTTGTTACTGATCAGCGTATCTGGGGTAAAGAAGACCTTTTTCAAGCGCATGCGTTACACACACTTACACAATATCGGTTGGCACGGGGACACCCGCAGTATTTGACGTTTTGCGAATTGGGTTCAAATGGAAGAAATAGTGAGACCGGAAGCGGATTCGGTAGATGAGCGAAAAGGCGTTGCCAGTCGCGTTAGCAGTGCGATTCTTGGCTTGGTTGCGGTCATTCCAGTATCGGCTGAACCGCAATCTTTGACTCCGCAAACCAGAGCCACAGAGTTGACTGAACAAGCCGCTCGCACTACCGCCAAGATTTCTGGTTTCGCAGCAATGGCGCCTGGTCCACTGGGTCTGCTCACGTTACTTCCGGACTTGGTTGCGATGTGGCGGATTCAAAGTCAACTGGTTTCTGACATCGCGTCGGTCTATGGCAAGACGGCAAATCTTGGCAAGGAGCACATGCTCTGGTGTTTGTTCAAACACTCGGCTGCGCAAGCGTTCAGGGACGTAGCCTTCCGAGCTGGGGAAAGGTATCTCATTCGGCCTCTGAGTTTGTTGGCGGTACGCAAACTGACGGCCGCGATTGGCGTCAAAATCTCACAGCGAGCGTTCGGAAAAGCGGTTGCGCGATTCCTGCCTTTGGCGGGTGCCGCCGCGGTTGCGGGCTATGCTTATTACGACACCAAGAAGGTTGGAGGGGCAGCGATGGACATCTTTGGCAAGGAGCCTTTCTTTCTTGGTGAAGTCGATTCCGTTTGAAGTTCGCTTGGTCTATGGTATTCAATTCGAAAGTTTACCCATGAAACTCGATTGGAAAGACAGCTATAAAACCGGCGAGGCTGGTATTGATCGCCAGCACCAAGGTCTCTTTGACGACGTGGCAAAAGTCTTGGCGGCCGAAGATCGCGATGCGCTGCTGCTATGCACCATGGCACTGGTTCGAAATACGCAAGCCCACTTTGAATACGAAGAAAAGGTGATGCGGCGCATTGTCTATCCTGGTATCGCTGAACATTTCAAAGAGCACACAGACCTTATGGGTAAAGTCACCGCGTTTTCAGAACGGGTTGCCAATGAAACGCTCAGTCAGGCTGACATTGAGGAGTTTGTCATTGGTTGGCTGGTCGGTCACATCAAGTCCTTTGACGCCAAGCTTGCGACCTACATCTGGTCGTTCTACCCCAACTGGAACGATGGGCTATTAAAGTAACACCATGCTTGAACTACGACCTGGATGCGAATGCTGCGACAGAGACCTGCCGGGCGATTCGTCAGAAGCCCGGATTTGCTCATTCGAGTGCACGTTCTGTGCGAAATGTGCCGAAGAAACTCTGCATGGAATTTGCCCTAATTGTGGAGGCGAACTCGTTCCACGCCCAAGGCGCTCACAAGCCAAGCTCGCCAACAATCCTGCGTCCACGACACGAGTTCACAAATCCGGTGGTTGCGGCAAGATTGAGCAATTAGCCTGAAATGTTGCGCGCTTTGAACCTATTGCTTCCCCAAGAGAACTTTGCATGAAATTTGGTCTTGTTGCCCACCGCCTGCACCGAATGGGACCCGATTGCGCACTGCTGCGCTGGGCACGCCTGTGTGAGACAGATCTCCTGGCACTGGGCATGGAACTTCACGCCACGGGCGGCTCGCATGATGTCTTGGTGGTGAACAATTTGTTGCGTAGCCAAGTGACCTCCATCGGCCATGGGCGTGACGGCGGCCTGATGCGCCTGGTTTCACGGGCAGCAGGTGGCTTGGTGCCAGAGGATGCGATCGAGGGTGTTCTTCTTTGTGGATCCGGTCAATCCAACTTCCACCTTTCCTGAGACGTTGGCACTCAAGCGCCAATGTGTCATTCATGGAAAGCCCTTTGTTGCCACTTTGGCGGGTGCGATTGAATGGGTTGGGGTAGAAATGGCGATGGCGAGACTGGCATCGACCGCTGCATCGGACGACTGCCCGCTCTCTCCGCCGGAATCGCAGGTTGTGGCGCTGATCGCGCACGATGCGCGCAAATCCGACATGATGGCGTTTGCGACGGAGTACTTTGAATTGCTGTCCCGATTCTCCGGTCGTGTAGCCACAGGTACAACTGGCAGTCGCCTAAACGAAATCGCCTGGTCCAAAGGGTGGCCGGCATCCATGCCCTGGGTCACTTGCTACCAGAGCGGTCCTCTCGGAGGAGATGCACAAATTGCAGAGCTCGTATTGGATCGACGTTGCCAAAAAGTCATCTTCTTTGAAGATCCACATGTGGCACGCCAGCATGAGGCGGACATTCAGTTGCTCGATCGAGCGGTTTACAGCGCTGGCGAAGTAACGACCTGCTTCAATACACCTGCAATGACGCGGAGGTGGGCGCAGGCGATGTCCTTGCAATAGCCGGCAACGTACCCACATATCCGTTTATGAAGCTGAAACACTTTCTGGCATTCGCTTTTCCTCTGTTTGTTGTGACAAATGCGCTTTCTGAGCCCATCGGCGAAGTCGATACGGCGTTCAAACTCTTTGGCCCCGATCACAAAATCGTGGTGGAAGCATTTGATGACCCGAAGGTAGCTGGCGTTACCTGCTACGTCTCGCGGTCAAGAGCTGGTGGATTCACCGGTGCATTGGGTTTGGCTGAAGAAAAGTCGGAGTCGTCGATTGCCTGCCGGCAGGTAGGTCCTATTTCCTCCACCGTTGCGATACCCAGGAGCGAAGAGGTGTTCAGCGAAAGCCGTTCCATTTTGTTCAAAAAGTTGCGCATCGTTCGGATGGTGGATCCTGCGAGGCAGGTGCTTTTGTATTTGACCTATACCGATAAGCTCATCGACGGCTCACCAAAGAACAGTCTGACGGCGGTGCCATTGAACGGCGCAAAGTTGCAGTTCAAGTAGTGACAGCCCAGTTCGACAATGAGCTCTAGTCTAGGAAGCCCATTACCGCAGCAGTAAAGTCCGCTGCCTGCTCCCAGTTGGACAAATGGGCAGCATCCAACTCGACAAACTGTGAGCCTTTGATGCGCTCAGCGATATCTCGCCCGAGCTCTGGCGGTGTGGAGCCATCATGACTACCTGCAATTACCAGCGTGGGCAGTTCAATCCTGGCAACGTCTCGCAACAAGTCCATATCGCGAACAGCGCAAGCGTTTGCTGCATAACCTTCAGGGTCCGTTGCCATCAGCATGCTGCGAACACGCTCAATCACATGGGGGGAGCGTAGCTGGAACGCTGCCGTAAACCAACGATCAAGAATCGCCGGCGTCAAACCTGCCATGCCCTCCTTGGCTAGCACGGCCAGGCGTGTATTCCAGACCTCCGGACTTCCAAGTTTTGCCGCCGTATTGCATAGCACCAGGTGCCGGATGCGATTTGGATGGTGAATACCCAGCCACATTCCCGTCATCCCGCCCATCGACAGCCCACAGAAGTCGACTTTGTCGATTCCCAGATGATTCATCAATCCCACGGCATCTTTGCCGAGTTGTTCGATGGAATAGGGACCAGTTGGGATGGCCGATTGACCATGGCCTCGGGTGTCGTATCGCAAGACCCGATAACGGGTCAGCAGGATTGCCATCTGCGGATCCCACATCTCCAGAGTCGCACCCAGTGAATTGCAGAGCATGACCACGGGCAAGGTCTCATGGCCTTCCAGTTCGTAGTGCAATGAAATCTGATCGATGGTGGTGAATGGCATGCGCCCTCCAAATCGTGAAGTCACCAAGGGGTGACAAACACTGTGATAATGTACAGCATTCATTGCGCCCGCGGTACCCGACATTTCCTCCATCATGCCTTCTTCATCAGTCATCGCAGTCGACCCATTCGAGGCGCTCAATGCAGAGCAGCGCCAGGCGGTTGAGCACGGTCTTGGATGCGAGAGCGCAGATACGCGCCCCCTGCTGATCATTGCCGGAGCGGGTTCAGGCAAGACCAATACTTTGGCCTACCGGGTGGCCAATCTGATCCTGCACCAGGAAGATCCACAGCGCATGCTGCTGTTGACCTTCTCTCGTAGAGCCGCACAAGAAATGGAGCGCCGCGTGGGAGGTGTTCTCAACCAGGTACTGGGTCAGAACGCAAGCCGCCAACTTCCCTCACTTCCTTGGTCAGGCACATTCCACAGCATCGCTGCCCGCTTGCTGCGTGACTACGCCGGGCGCATTGGTCTCAACGAGAGCTTCACCATTCTTGACCGGGGCGATGCCGAAGACCTGATGGGAATGGTTCGCCACGATTTGGGTTTCTCGTCGATGCAAAAGCGCTTCCCGCAAAAGGGAACGTGCCTGTCCATCTATTCCCGCGTCGTCAACAGCACGGAGCCGTTGCTTCAAGTCCTACAGCAAGTGTTCCCCTGGTGTGTGCAGTGGGAGAGTGAACTCAAGAACCTGTTTGGTTGTTATGTGGATGCGAAACAGGCACAGAATGTGGTGGACTACGACGATCTGTTGTTGTTCTGGTCAGAAATGGCCAACGATCCTGAGCTTTCTGTCGAACTCGGTGCACGCTTTGATCATGTGCTGGTAGACGAGTACCAGGACACCAATCGCTTGCAGGTGGCCATTCTCCTGGGTATCAAACCAACTGGCAAAGGTGTCACAGTTGTAGGTGATGATGCCCAAAGCATCTACAGCTTTAGGGGTGCGACAGTCCGCAACATTCTGGATTTCCCGCATCAGTTCAGACAAGCATCGCGGCTGGTGACATTGGAGCGCAATTACCGCTCCACCCAGAGTATTCTGGATGTATCCAATGCCGTGATTGCCCAGGCCAGTGAGCGCCATGTCAAGAGTTTGTGGACCGAGAAGCAGGGCAGTACACCTCCCCAACTCGTCATCATTCCCGATGAAGCTGAACAGGCACGATGGGTAGCCAACCGGATTCTTGAGTATCGGGAAGGTGGGCTCACGCTCAAGTCACAGGCGGTGCTCTTTCGTACGTCTTCCCACAGTGCAGCGCTGGAACTCGAACTCACGCGACGACAGATTCCCTTTGTCAAATTCGGTGGCCTGAAGTTTCTTGAAGCTGCCCATGTTAAGGATGTTTTGGCCATCTTGCGGTTTGCGCAAAATCCCCGAGGACGGGTGGCTGGGTTCAGGGTGTTGCAGCTCATTCCTGGAATCGGACCTGCGACGGCGACGCGCTTGTTGGAAGCAATGGATCTAGCAGTCGATCCGTGTGCGGCACTGGAGAGCTTTCAGGTTCCTGCGAATGTCGTCTCGGAATGGAGCAATTTTACGAGGCTCTACCGGGCCTTGAGTGACCAGAAGGACACATGGCCTGCAGACATGGATCTGGCCAAGCGCTGGTACAACCCGCATCTCGATCGTCTCCATGACGACGCCACCATGCGACGCATGGATGTCGACAACCTGGAACGCATGGCGTCAGGTTATTGCAGCCGCGAACGTTTCTTGAATGAACTGACACTCGATCCACCGGAGGCTACGAGCGACCAATCCGGTGTTCCACATCGTGATGAGGACTACGTGATTCTCTCGACCATTCATTCGGCCAAGGGGCAGGAATGGACTTCTGTGTTTGTGCTGAATGTGGTCGATGGCTGCATTCCTTCTGACCTTGGAACAGGGTCGGATGAAGAAATCGAAGAAGAGCGACGCCTACTGTATGTTGCAATGACCCGTGCCAAGGAACACTTGCACCTGTTGGTGCCGCACCGGTTCTATGTCACACAGCAGCCGGTCTTGGGCGACCGCCATCTTTTCGCTTCACGCAGTCGCTTCATTCCCAATGCATTGGCCAAGCAATTCGATCAGGTGATCTGGCCCACCGTCACCGTCGATGGAGGATTTACTGGCATTGGCGGGCAGGCCAGTGTCCAGGTTCGCGAACGTGCACGCTCAGCCTGGCGTTGACTTCGATAATCGCCGCTGCCAGAACTATTGCGCGCGCAAGGGTATTGCTAAGCGATGAAAATGGAAACCATCATGAAAACCACCAATTGCTCGTCACCACCGCCCAATACTGGGCGTAACTTCCCTACGCCGAGCTGGTTTCGACCCGTTGTTCGGTGGTGCGCAGGTTTTGCCCTGAATGCTCCCACCTGGATGCCTTTGCCCATCCGCAACGCACCTTTGAGGATGTCATCGGTGCTGTTGCGCTTTTACTTCCGTGCCATTCGCTAGGGAGCCTCATGCAACGCGCTCAGTTCAGACCGTAAACATGGCTGGGCTATCGTTGGCCGTTTGTTTAAGGCTTAAGGGTTACACCCAAAGCAATACGAAACCACCAGCAAATTTGCCTACGCCTTTGCGCGTAACGTAGTGCTGCCAGCCATGCTGGCGCAGCCGCAAGTGCAAAGCGGCCAACCGTTTAACAGCGCCGAATTGTCCCAGCCCATACTTGACCAGCACCTTGCGAAGGAACAACAGGCAGCGTGGGCAACACGCCCCAACGGGGATCCAGGATGAACTGTACGCAGTGACCCGATCAGCCACGCACTCGCCATGACGAAGTACGCCCCGCGACGACCAAGTGCGCCAAACGTCATTGATCCGCCAGGGGAGTCATTCGTCCCAGGCTATCGCGCCTGGAAGCCTCGGTAGCGTCGCTCGTCTGAGACCCAGTGCCGTGACCTGAACGGCTGAGCACAATCGCACCATTCTTTCGAAACTAGTGCCGCAAACCCTGTCTTTCTCTTTTCAATCCATCACAGAACCCAGAGGCCGACCATGACCTTGTATCTCAATATCCATCGCACTGACCGCACTGTTGCAAGTTCCTTCGCCGCTTTGGCATTGCTGCGCTCGCTTGGCACGGCCCAGGCTGCCAACTTCAAAGATAAGCGGTTGGAGGCGCTGCAAGACGGCTGCAAGTACCTTGAATTGGGCCAGGTGGCGCAGGTCAAGGCGGCCTACAAGCGTTTCATCGCCAACGGAAGTGCCAACCCAGCCAACCCGCTGAGCACCCGCAAGAGCCTGGTCAATCTCGGCTGATCTCGCATCATCTGCGACCTCGTTTGGGGGTTCGTAGTTGTTTTCAACCCTCGCTTTGCCCCAACTTTTCCTGAAAGAAGATCCAAATGACCGAAGACGATATCCCCCTCTGGCGCCTTTACGTGTTGCGCGCCTTCTACTTGCTTATCTGCTTGGGCCTGGCGTCCTCTTTTGGACCGGTGATGTTTCAACACACCGACCTCTGGGCTCAACGCCGGGGCGAGATGGCGGCTATGTTGAGCAGCCTGTCGATTCTCTGCCTATTGGGCCTGCGCTACCCTCTGCAAATGCTGCCGCTGCTGATCTTTGAACTGGTCTGGAAAACGATCTGGATTCTGGCCATCGCCTACCCGCTGTGGTTACGGGGAGCGATGACACCGGGCGTCGAGGAATCCTTGTTTGCCTGCCTGATGGGTGTGGTGTTGACGCCGCTAGCGTTACCCTGGCGCTACATCGCGCATCACTATTTCCGTAAGCCTGGTCAGCGCTGGCGCTAGCAGACAGTGACACCCACGCGCTCTAGCCTACTCCCAGATTACTCGAGTATCCTGCCGTGATGCCATCCACTCCTGTCCTCGAAACCGATCCTCAGGCGCTGCCTTTCCAATGGCGGTCCCTGTTTGGCTTGCGCCGTCTGCGCACCGTCGCCATTATCTGCACCCTGCTGTTTCTTCTACTCAACCTTACCTATGACACCTTCACCTATCGCTTGCCCTTGCGGGTGTATAGCACAGGCTTAGTGGTACTACTGGCTTTCAGCCTTTTCGAGCAATGGCCACGTAAGCTTCCAAACTGGTTGGCACGTTGGGCACTGCAGGTGGTTGCGGTCGGGGTTGTGGTGCCAGTCACCGTATTCCTCTTCTACAAGTTGGGCACTGCCGCGGGTGCGCCAGAATTTTGGGACGAACCGAAGCGCATGACAGGTTTCATGCTGATGGCTTTTTCCGGCACGCTGGTGGCCCCCTGGGCGGCACTGATTGCCTTGTTGCGCCATCGCGAGGCCACGGTGGAAAAGCAGGCAATCGACTTTGAGTTGGAGCGCAGTGAGATGGCCCGTCAAGCGCTCGATGTTCGAATGCGTCTTCTTAGCGCCCAGGCTCAACCCCATTTTCTGTTCAACACCCTGGCTAATGTACAAGCCCTTGTGGAGGCCGGTTCGCCGCGAGCACCCCAGCTGCTACAGAGCCTGACGGACTATTTACGTGCCGCTGTACCGCGCCTGGATGGCTCGGCCAACACACTAGGTCAGGAACTCGAGTTGGTACGCGCATACCTGGAGCTCATGCAGATGCGCATGCCCGACCGCCTTGCATTCGATGTACACATCGGCCCAGGAGCGCATCTACTGAATTGCCCTCCGATGACGCTGCTGACCCTGGTGGAAAACTCGGTACAACACGGTATCGACCCGACCGAAGAGGGCGGCCACGTCGACGTCCGCGCCGAGCTGCTGGATGCTGAGCGTTGCCGCTTAAGCGTCACCGATACCGGTGCGGGTCTACAGGCCACGGGGGGTGGGCTTGGCACCGGGCTCACTGCACTACGCGAGCGCTTGCATTGGGCATATGGCGGCACGGCAACGATGGACTTAAGCGAAGTCGAGCCGCATGGTGTAAAAGTGGTGATCGAATTCAAGGTTGACCCAAAATGAGCGTAACCGCCCTGATTGCCGACGACGAGCCGCTGCTGCGGGAGATTCTTGAGGCTCGGCTTGCCGCCGTCTGGCCGGAGCTGAAAATCGTCGCGCAAGCGCGCAACGGAAGGGAAGCTATTGAGCTGTTTGAGAAACACCAGCCAACCATTTGTTTCTTGGACGTGCACATGCCAGGCCACAGCGGCATTGAGGTAGCGCAGCACATCGACAAACGCGCACATTTGGTCTTTGTAACTGCTTTCGATCAGTACGCGCTGGACGCATTTGAGCATGGTGTGTTGGACTATCTTGTCAAACCGGTCACTGCAGGGCGACTGGGCGAGACGGTCGAGCGCTTGAAAGCCCGATTGCAAACAGCCCAACCGGTGGTGCACACTGAGACGTTGTTGGCGCAGTTGGCGCTGCGCCTCAAGCTCGATCAGCCCGAACGGCTGCGGTGGGTACGCGCCACAGTGGGCTCATCCTTGCGAATGATTCCGGTCGACGACATAGACTACCTAAAAAGCGACACGAAGTACACGTTGGTTGCCTACCGTGATGAAGGCCAGGCTGCCGAGGCACTGATTCGCATGTCACTCAAAGAGTTAGTCTCCCAACTCGACTCCCAACAGTTTGCCCAAGTCCATCGATCGGTGGTGGTCAATCTACGCGCAATCCGTCGCGTCACCCGCGGAGACAATGAAACGGCCGACATCGAGCTAAAAGGACGCAACGAACGGCTGCCGGTGAGCCGCAGTTACTTGCATCTGTTCAAGGACATGTGAATTCACTGCGGATGCGTCTGGCTCTGGCTAACCTAGATGTTCCGTTAAATTCATTACTTACCATCGGACACTGTTGCCAACGCCGTGTACGACCACTGCCCTCCGGCTGAGTCCGCCTTCCCCCACAAGAGTTCAATGTATATTGAGTTTGACGGTCGCTAAAAATTCATCTTTAGGCCTGCACCCAAGGCCCAAGCGGAGGAGCGGACGCTGGCGTCCTCCAGTTGAGGCCAGAAGCGGCCAACAATGACCTCACCAAGCAGCCTGTTGTGGTCTACTGGTTGTTCCCAGCGAATCTGCAAGCCATAATCATTTAGAAAGGGGCCAGGGCCCTGCTTGCTGCTGGCTAGTATTTCCAGCGACAGTGATCGTTGCAGCCCGAAGGACCGATAGATCCCCAGGCTGCCATTCCATTCGGCCTTGGGATCAACCTGTGAGACGGTCACCACATTGAGCCAGCGCGCGGCCAGTGCCGGAGAAAACTTGTGCTGATAGGAAAACATGGACGACGACCCCAGGCGGTCAGCCGTCGTGAGAAAGACAGTTTCACTAAATTCGAATTCATCTTCAGCCGTGGGTCGCCATTGGTGCCTGTACCTTCCTTGTGCAAACAGCGTCAATCCGTCCTTAAACCCAATACGCATATCGGTTGTCTCGCCTACAAATCGACCGATGCCAACCACGAGCGAACGGTCCGCAGAAGCATCAGTTTGCGAAAGTCGTCGTTTGGTGGCGAAAGCGGCAGGTTGGTCGGTAATCAACCCTTGCCAATTGTCTCGTCCAGTGAACAAGTATGTTTTCGCCTCCAGGTTCGGTAACTTGAAACGGGCATTGAACTGGACGGACAGGTCTCCGGCCTGATCCTGGCGGCGGTACCAGTACAGGCCAATCTGACCATCGGTGACTTCACCCCCCTCGCTGAACGGTTTACTTCCAAACCAGCTATCGACTCCACTGGCCAACCACTCGCTGGCAGAACGCACTGCAGTGCGTGCAGCCTCGACGCTGCTATCGTCCCCCTGATTCGCTGGCGCAATGTGGGGTGACTCCTGTGCTTGCGCTGACGCCATTGCAACCAGACACATGCCTGCCATTGCCGGACACGTAAGCAGCAATCTCAAAAGTGGGATTTGCATTGGGTGCTCCCTTCGGGAGAGTTTGATGACATACCAGTTCTGTACAGTGTTGTTGCTCCATTCGCCTGAGCCAATTCAGGATCGCTAGCGCAACGGTCCATCGCCGAATTGTCAGAATTCTGGAACGAAGGTGTCTGCGCGCTAGCGAACAGAGCTTCGTTTGCTCAGCCAACCACTAAACACCAAAACTCTTCAGTTCGACGACTCCCTTGGGCGTGCGTAAAGTCGCGGAGATGTTTGCAGTTCCCACAAGTATTGGAATCCCTGCCAATCCCACAGCCTCGTAGGCAGCCTGCAACTTGTCCGCTGCAGGGTGCGTGACAGTGATACCGCTCAAACTCACGCCAGATCGTGGCAGACTGTTCCTGGGGTGCAGTCGCATAGGGTCTGATTCTTCCGGCTTGCCCCACTGAATCAATGTTGGAAGTGCGCCGTTGAAAAGTCGCTGCCCGTCTTCCCGCACAGTGATCTGCCATTGCAGCAAGCCCTTACGGGAGTGCCGACTGGCCTGCACTACGGGGCCGCGGTCGATATCGAGAGCGAGAAGTGCCTGTTGCCCAGCTTGAATGTCGCGCGTGTTGGCTACGAAGTGAACAAGTTTGGGTTCCACTGCGACTGCCGCTTGAAGCGCTGGATCGTCCATGTCGAACCAACGCGCTCCTGTACCCGTGGGCTTTGCGACAGGATTGATGGCAATGATCTCGAGATAGGCAAAGGGATTCGCAGGCGTGGCGATCTTGAACAGTCGATTGTGGGTTCCGAACCGTCCATGATCGCCACCAGGGCCTGGGGAAATGCCCATTGTTTCCTGGCACCATTTCACGCCTTGAGCCAGTGATTGGGCGACAACTACCAAGTGATCGATCTGTGTTTTCATGGTGAGACCATAACACTGGTGCGGTGAACAGAATTCCGTGACGCATATTTCGGAAATGTCTTCGGTTCGTCGCGAAAATGAGGCTGTTCCTCGCGCCAAAACGCTGTTCATCGCTTTGGGCGTGCATTTGTATTCGGAGACAACTACATTCTCTTCAACCGGCCGCTGTGGCCTGAATTTGGAGATAGAAATGACCGCTTCCTACACCATCCGCTTCGCAGCCATTACCGTTGCAATGGCAATGACCGCTATCGTTCATGGAACCATGCTGACTGGTTTTGACAGCGTTGCCGAGCAGGCCGTCGCCAAGCACAGTGCTTCAGCCAATGCGGTGGCGTTGCAGAAAGTCACGGTTACGGCGCACAAGTCCTGAAAGGTTTTGAGCGGGTGAGGTCGCGTTTGAACGTGCTCATGCCCAAATTGTGGCGCAATCGGCTGGGAGCGAAGGCAGCCCGTCCGGGTTTGCCTTCAAGGCTTCAAAGACTTGATCGAGAGATGATTGTTGGCACTGGCACGCGTTGGCTCCATGGAATGTGGAACCCAGGTCCCGGTCATTAGATTGGTGGTGCGTGGTCCTGCCTCATCCTTTCCCCGCACTCGGGGCTCGAACGGTGCTGGGGGCTTCTTTGTGGGTGACCTCTTAACGGTGTCTTTTACTTGACCGGGAATGTTCATTTATAGATTCTTTCAAAAAAATGAGACAAGTGCTGAGCTCAAGCCAGTTGTGACCGGTGATTTTTTGAACCCAGATCACTGCTGGTCACCAAACTAACTTTTGAACCTGGGGTACGAAATCGCCTGCAAATAGAGGAAATGACCTCGCGAGCGCTCGTGAGTCAGACTGAGATCAGAGAGAGAACTAACACCGAAAAACGGCCAAAACCGACGAAATTACCAAATTGGCGCTCGCCAGAGTAGGGCGCAAAAGCCCGCATTTGCAGGCGATTTATAGGAAGAAAGACCAAACTGATACCAGTTTGGCCTTCTTTGTATGGTGGAGCTGGGGAGATTTGAACTCCCGTCCATAAGCCTTCTTCGAACAGTTCTACATGTGTAGCCGTCTGATTTGGATCTCGCTTTTCGCATCGCGCAGTGGCACGCTATGCAAATCGCCAGCAACCTATTTTCTCAACCCGCCTTAAGTCGCCCAAGGCGGGTCCAGCCGAATGAAATTACCCCACAGCCTGGACAGCCGAATCTTTCGATCTGACTACCCTTGCCCAGCCTATCGGCTTGCTGTTGTGAGGCTCACGTGCAATTAAGCAGCGAGTGCGAAACGTTCGTCGTTTGCAGTTAGTTTGTTTGAATCTGTTTTACGAGCGCATTCAGCTCGACATGCCCTGCTGCGCGTCCGAACCCATGTCGAAACCAGTGCAGCCCCATGGACCTAATCTATCACCAAAACCGACAATTTCAAGACCCCTTGCAATTCTGGGGTTAAATTTAAACCGGACGGGGCACTGCCGGACCGCTTTCACCATGCGTTACAGCGCTCACATCATGCATGATGCGAACCAGAGTCTCCAAGTCCAAGCAGCATCCCAATGATCTCCCGCTATTCCGGCATTTACCCGCTGACCTTCGTGCTCCTTTGGTCAACTGGCTTCATTGGGGCACGGTTAGGGTTACCCCATGCGCAGCCACTGACGTTTTTACTCATTCGCTATGTGGCGGTGATAGGTTTTATGCTGGCAGTGGCAGTCGTCACCAGGGCATCCTGGCCCAAGAGCGCCGAGCAATGGTTCCACATTGGTGTGGCAGGCCTGTTGCTGCATTGCATTTACCTGGGCGGCGTATTCATCGCGATTTCCAGGGGGCTTCCAGCGGGCGTCGCAAGCCTGGTTGTGGGCGTTCAACCGCTACTGACAGCCGTTGGCGCAGGGTGGCTTTTGGGGGAAGTCGTCCTGATTCGCCAATGGACCGGACTTGTACTGGGTCTTGTGGGCGTTAGTCTCGTCGTGTTTGGAAAAACAGGTACCGGATTTGGAATGGATGCCCTCGTGCCGGCAATCTTTGCTTTACTTGGAATCACTGCGGGCACCCTGTACCAGAAACGCTTCTGTCAACCCTTTGACTGGCGAAGTGGTGCTGTGGCTCAGTTCCTTCCCACTGCGTTGGTGACCTGGATGGTCGCCCTAGCAACTGAAGACTTCTGGGTGCAGTGGACCGGCGACTTCGTCTTCGCCCTTGGTTGGCTGGTACTCGTGCTATCCATCGGTGCGGTCAGTTTGTTGAACTGGCTAATCCGGCACAGTGCCGCAGTCAACATGGCAAGTCTTTTTTATCTTGTTCCGCCATTCACAACATTGTTTGCCTGGATATTGTTTGGCGACACGCTCTCGGCAGTTGCACTATTCGGAATGGCCGTAGCAGTCTTTGGTGTTTATCTCGCAAGAAGATGACTTCGCGTGCAACGCTGATGCGACAAGCGTAGTCAGAGTTTTCCCGCGAGCAGGTCAGGCAATTTGGAAACCGGAATCCGGAACGCACTGGCCTGGGGGTGACCGCCTCCACCAAATGTTCTTGCGATTTTCTCCACATCGAACGGGGCCACCGAGCGCAGTCCAACCTTGATTGCATCTGGCTTGTCCAGACGCCACACGAGCCCGAATGTTCCACTGCGCAGTGCTAGCAGGTTGCCCACTTCACTGGTGAACTGCGGCGATGCATTTACCATGAGTCCCTGGTGGCCCTGCAGTACCACAGGAATGGCTGATTGGGCATCGGCTATTTCTTCGCACAAAGTCTGGAACTGATCGTTCATCGCCCTTCCACGCTCCATGAACTGCAACTGTTCCGTGTCCGTCATGTTCAGCACGTGGAGCCATTTTTCAAAGTCATAGCCTTCATGGTCCAGGGCGGCGAGGTACTCACGCGTACCCTGCAACTTCCATGTCCAGAGGTCCCTGTCCTGAATGTGTTCGATCATCCGGGGAGGCGTCAATCCCGGGTGAAAATGTTCCCAGGCCATGCGGGCACCCGAACGACTCAGATCAAAAGTGACCTTGCCACAACGGCAGGTGAAACCACTGAGATTCTCCTTTGCGGTCTTGTGGTGATCCAGCAAAATCAATTCCGCAGCCTGACTCTCGAGGGTGACCATGACACTGCGCTCGAACGAGAAATCCAGGATGAACACCCGTTTACCGGTTACATCTGGCGGCGCATCACCATACGAACACGGTACGTACTCGGCGGCGTCCTTCAAGGTCAACCATGCAGCAAAAGCCGCACCAAATCCATCGCTGCACTTCGCGTGATAAAACACCATTGTGTCGGCCATACAGAACCCCACTGTGATAAATGCGCTGAAATGATAACTTTGTGTCCGAACGAACGGTCCACAGTACACAATTTTTTCTAGTATTTGGCTGGCGTAACCGGATCACGCCGAAAAGGAACCACTGTGCCCGCTAGTGAAAAGAAAAAGACCGAATCCCCGGCCATGGCCGTTCCCGGCGGACGTGGAGAACGTCTGGCACGGCTGGGGTGGATGGCCACCGGCATTGCAGGTGGCATGCTGGCCGAGGGCGTTCGCCAGCTCGCGAAGGGTAATCGGCCCCACATCAAGGACCTGTTGCTCACGCCCTCCAACGCGCGCAGGATGGCGGACCAGCTGGCCAAATTGCGGGGTGCCGCAATGAAGGTGGGTCAACTGGTCTCGATGGAATCTGGTGATCTGTTGCCGCCTGCGCTTGCAGAGATTCTGTCGCGCCTGCGTTCGGACGCGCGTTCCATGCCCAGAGCCCAGGTCATGGAGGTGCTCAACGCCAATTGGGGACTGGGCTGGGAAAAGCGATTTCGGAATTTTTCATTTACGCCCCTGGCGGCGGCATCGATCGGGCAGGTGCATCGTGCACAGACCCACGATGGGCGGGACCTGGCCATAAAGGTGCAGTATCCAGGGGTACGTGACAGCATTGACAGTGACGTGGACAACGTAGCAGGCCTGTTGCGCATGTCAGGGCTATTGCCCAAAGAGTTGGATATTGGGCAGGTGTTGCGAGATGCCAAACAGCAGTTGCACGATGAGTCCGACTACCTGCGCGAAGGCGGATTCTTGCAGCGCTATGCCGAACTGTTGCAGGATTCGCCCGAGTATGTTTTGCCGAAGATGCACGCCGACCTGACCACGCGGACCGTACTGGCGATGGATTACGTGGGTGGCGTTCCCATTGAATCCCTGGTGGACGCTTCCCAGGAGGTTCGCAATCGCGTCATGACCATGCTGTTTGGACTGCTCCTGCGCGAAGTGTTTGAGTTTCGCCTGGTGCAGACCGATCCGAACTTTGCGAATTACCGCTACGACTTCGATACCCATCAGTTGATCCTGCTGGACTTTGGTGCGACACGGCCCTACAAGGCGGCAATGGCCAGTCAGTTCAAGCAATTGATCAAAGGGGCCATGTTGCAGGACCGGTCAGCAATGTCCTCGGCCTGTCTGGCCATTGGCTACTTTGAGGAGTCCACCCAGGATCGCCACGTGCAAGCCGTCATCGACATTGGCGAGCAGGCGCTGGAGCCATTTCGCGACAAGAACGGTTACGACTTCGGGGCGACTGATTTGCCGCAGCGCGTTCGCAATGGGGTCATGGCGCTGGGTCTGGACAAAGAGTTCTGGACCATCCCGCCAACCCAGGCCATGCTGCTGGAACGCAAGTTTGGGGGGCTCTATTTGCTGGCGATTCGCCTCAAGGCGTGCGTGGATGTGCATGGTCTCGCGACCGAAGCCATCTTTACATCCAGACAACGGATTCGGGCCGGAATATGAGATGTCTCCAGCCCGATTGGTGCAAAGTCCCGGCGCTGTTTGCTGTGCAAAACCATGTGACAATACGAGCCCTGCTGTGTGCCCGTAGCTCAGTCGGATAGAGCATCAGCCTTCTAAGCTGAGGGTCGGGGGTTCGATCCCCTCCGGGCACGCCACTGTCACACTGACCATTCAAATCGGTGCTACGCTATCAAAATGGTTACCCCCACCCTGGTGACGGGCGTCGCAAGTGCAACCGATGCGATGTTCAAAAGCGTTTTTCATCACAGTCCCGAAGCGATTGCGCTGACGCGCGCGCAGGACGGCATCATTCTGGAAGTGAATCAGGAGTGGCAGAAGCTGCTGGGATACTCTCGTGAAGACGTGGTAGGTCGCACCGAGTTTGAAGTTGGAATGTGGGTCGACG
>CAJBVC010000570.1 GCA_903958915.1 uncultured beta proteobacterium | reverse complement strand
GCGTGCGACTGCGACCGTCGCAGTGGATGGCATCGCGCTTAAAGTCACCGGGCTTCCAGTGTCCTGGAACGGCAAATCCGTGCAGGTGTTTCCGGAGTCACCCAATATTGCCGATCCGTCCACATCACCGCAGCAACCCGTGTGGCAAGGGGCTTCCTGGAACGCTCGGCTTCCCCTGTCTGTGCAGCGTGAGGGCACGGTAGCAGAAATGGCGGTAGTGCTTGCTGTGGGTCAAGAGAGCGTGCGAACGGTGGCCAAGGTCGGCGGCACCTGGCCCGAGTTGCCCGAGGTGAGTCCGCCCGCCGTCGGAGCGGCAAGTGCCGCCTCAACTGCATCAGTTCCGCCAACCCCAGTTTCGCTGCGTGCCGATGGCTCCTGGTCTACCTGGATGCTGGCCATGTTCGCCGCTCTTCTGGGTGGACTGATACTCAACCTGATGCCTTGTGTGTTGCCGGTGCTTGCGATCAAAGTGCTGGGCTTTTCCCAGCACGCCGGTCAATACCGCTCCGAGCATCGGGCACAGGGCCTGGCGTACACCGCGGGTGTGATCTTGTCGTTTATGGCGCTGGGAGCACTGATGCTGGTGCTGCGAGCCACTGGCGAGCAACTGGGCTGGGGCTTTCAGCTGCAGTCGCCCCTGGTGGTGGCCTTGCTTGCGGCCCTATTTACCCTCATTGGACTCAACCTTGCCGGTCTGTTTGAAGTGGGATCCCTGTTGCCCCACCGCCTGGCTTCCTTGCAAGCGAAACACCCCACAGGCGACGCATTTCTGTCTGGCGTACTGGCGGTGGCGATCGCCTCACCCTGCACCGCCCCCTTCATGGGCGCTTCCCTCGGATATGCAATTACATTACCGGGTCCGCAGGCCATGGGCATCTTTGCGGCATTGGGGCTGGGGCTGGCATTGCCCTTCCTGCTGGCCAGCTGGGTCCCTGCTTTCGGACGGCTGTTGCCGCAACCGGGCGCCTGGATGGATACGCTGCGGCGTTTCATGGCATTCCCCATGTTTGCCACCGTCGTCTGGTTGGTGTGGGTAGTGGGGCACTTGAGTGGTGTGGACGGCGCGGCCAGTTTGCTGGCATTGCTGGTGGGTCTGGCGCTGCTGGTCTGGTCGATCACCCTGTCAGGGCGTACGCGCTGGATATTTGCTACTGTTTCGATAGCTGGTTGCGCTTTGCTGGCGGGTGCTATCGGCCAAAATGTCGTGCAACCTGACAACTCGACTACGACGCAGCCCTCGCCCGGCGCCAGCGGCAGCACGCCGGTGGGCATTTGGCGAGCCTGGGCCCCCGGTGTAGTGGAGGCTGAACTTGCCGCCGGTCGGACCGTGTTTGTGGATTTCACCGCCGCGTGGTGCATTACCTGCCAGTACAACAAGAAAACAACCTTGGCTCGCGCCGATGTTCTCGGTGATTTTCAGTCGCACAAGGTGACCATGTTGCGCGCCGACTGGACCCGGCGCGACCCGGCCATCACGGTGGCGCTCGAAGGGCTGGGCCGCAGCGGCGTGCCGGTGTACGTGCTGTACCAGCCGGCCCGCCCTGCAGTTCTTTTCTCCGAGATCCTGAGCGCAAATGATCTGAAGGCGGCGTTGGCGAAGCTGTAGGAGGCAACGATGACGAACGATACCGATCGGAGCCCGAGCGACGCAGTGGCGCACATACTGGATACGTACCGGATAGTCGCTGTAGTCGGGCTCTCGCCCAAACCCCACCGCGACAGTTTTGAAGTAGCCCAGTACATGCAGACACAGGGGTGGCGCATTATCCCGATCAATCCCAATGCCGCGGCTATTCTGGGGGAAAAAGCCTACCCCAGCCTGCGCGAGGCCGCCGAGCATGAGCACATCGGGTTGGTCAATGTATTTCGTAACAGTGCCGACGTGCCCCCTGTCGTGGACGACGCCATCGCCATCGGCGCCACTGCTATATGGCTTCAGTTGGGGATCAATCACGAAGCCAGCGCTGCACGGGCGCGCCAGGCTGGCAT
>CAJBVC010000569.1 GCA_903958915.1 uncultured beta proteobacterium | reverse complement strand
GGCGCTGGCGTTGGCCCGGGCATGCTGCACTATATTTTGGGCATTACCAAAGCCTACTGCACCCGTGTCGGCGGTGGCCCATTCCCGACCGAACTCGAGTGGGAAGTGCCGGGAACACCGGGCTATCACATGAGCACAGTGGGGGCGGAGAAGGGTGTCACCACCGGGCGCTCGCGACGTTGCGGCTGGTTTGATGCGGCCTTGCTTAAGCGCTCGGCGCAGGTCAACGGCCTGTCAGGTCTGTGTATCACGAAGCTCGACGTGCTAGACGGTCTAAAAGAACTGATGCTGTGCACGGGCTACGAGCTCAATGGGATTACGACCGATATTTTGCCCATGGGCGCCGATGAGATTGCGCTGTGCAAGCCGATCTATGAGGTGATGGACGGTTGGACTGACAGCACCGTGGGCGTGACGCAGTACGACAGATTGCCGGTGAATGCACGCTTGTACCTGCAGCGCATTGAGCAGGTTACCGGCGTGCCCATCCACATGGTGTCCACCAGCCCGGATCGGGACCATACCATCATGATGCGGCATCCCTATCTGCCCGACTAAGTTTAAGACTTTTGGGCCTCCTGCGCCCGTCAATCAAGAGTAGTTAGCTATAACAATAGGAGCAATTTGATGTTGACAGAAGACGGCAAGCACCTCTATGTAAGCTATGACGAGTACCACAACCTGATCGAGAAACTGGCGATCAAGGTGCACCAGTCGGGCTGGCAATTCGACACGATTCTGTGTCTGGCGCGTGGTGGCATGCGCCCTGGCGACATCCTGTCGCGCATCTTTGACAAACCCTTGGCAATCATGTCCACCAGCTCCTACCGCTCCGACGCGGGCACTGTGCAGGGTAACCTGGACATCGCCCACTACATCACTACCCCCAAAGGCGAGATTGCCGGACGGGTTTTGCTGGTGGACGATCTGGCCGATTCTGGGCACACGCTCAAAGCCGTCATTCACCAGCTCAAGAACAACTATGCGCCTATTTCAGAACTGCGCAGCGCGGTGATCTGGACCAAGGCCTTGTCCACGTTTGCGCCTGACTACACGGTCGAATTCTTGCCCACCAACCCCTGGATTCACCAGCCGTTCGAGAGCTATGACGCCTTGCGCCCGGAGCAATTGATCCAGAAGTGGAGCGTTTGACGCACCTGTTTTGCCATGGCACACCGCACTACCGACCTGATCCACCACCCCTATGTTGCCCCGGCCGGCTTTGATGCGCCGCAGCCGGGTGTGTTCAAGGCTTCGACGGTCTTTTTTCCGAACGTTGCAGCAATGCGTAGTCGGGAATGGAAGAACAAGACAGCCTACACCTATGGGCTGCATGGCACACCCACAACCTATGCCCTGGAAGAGCGCCTATGCGCGTTGGAGGGCGGCTTGCAGTGCGTTCTGGCACCGAGCGGCCTGTGCGCAGTGGCTACGGTGGCAATGGCGTTGCTTAAGACGGGTGACGAAATGCTGCTGCCGGACAACATCTATGGCCCCAACAAGGCCTTTGCCGAGGGTGAGTTGGTCCATTGGGGAATATCCCATCGTATCTATGACCCGCTGCACGCAGAAGATCTGGCAAGCAAAATGTCGCCCGCCACCAAACTGGTCTGGGTGGAGGCAGCAGGGTCGGTCACGCTCGAGTTTCCAGACCTGGTGAAACTGGTGCGTATCTGCAAGGCCCGGGGCGTTATCGTGGCCCTGGACAACACCTGGGGCGCAGGGTTGGCCTTTGCACCGTTTGACTTGCTACCCGCAGAGTCGCCCGGATTTGGCGTCGATATTTCTGCCCATGCCCTGACAAAATACCCCAGCGGGGGCGGGGACGTACTCATGGGCAGCATCGTTACCCGAGACGCCGGTCTGCACCTGCGCATCAAGCTGGCGCACATGCGTTTGGGCCTGGGTGTCGGAGCCAACGATGCAGAGGCAGTGTTGCGCTCACTTCCCAGTATGGAACTTCGCTACCGCGCACACGATACAGCAACCCGGGCATTAGCGACGTGGTGTACCGGGCAGTCCGAGTTTGTGCAGGTCTTGCATCCGGCATTGACGGGCTCACCAGGCCACGAACATTGGCGTGCTCTGTGTGACAACGGTCCAGGGGGAGCGGCTGGACTGCTCAGTGTAGTCATCGATTCACGTTTTGATCAGGATCAGGTCGACGCCTTCTGTGATGCGTTGAAGTTGTTCCGCTTGGGCTACAGCTGGGGTGGCCCCATCAGTCTGGTGGTGCCGTACGATGTGGCGGCCATGCGCCAGGCCTGGCCCGATCGGATTGCCAAAGGCACCGTCGTGCGCTTTGCCATCGGGCTGGAGGCCGTGGAAGACTTGCAGGCCGATATTGCGCAGGCACTTCTGGCGCTGCGGTAGCGCCCAACGGTCTCAGTGTTTTCCTCACTAGGCATGCGTTTCGCGCGTCGATAGACTGG
>CAJBVC010000568.1 GCA_903958915.1 uncultured beta proteobacterium | reverse complement strand
TTCGTGGTGGGTGACCGCGGCGAAGCGCTGACCTTGCTGGTCTTTGTGGTGATGATCATGGCCATCACACTGATACAGGAACAACGCACCGAGCGCGTGCTCGAAGCCCTGCGTGAGTTGACCAATCCGCGAGCCACGGTACTGCGCGATGGCGCATCGACAGTCATATCAGGAAGCGACGTGGTGGTAGGTGACCTGCTGGTGCTGTCCGAAGGTGAGCGTGTGGCCGCCGACGCCCAGGTGCTGGAAGCCCATGACCTGCTCACCGATGAATCGCTGCTCACCGGCGAGGCGGTGCCAGTACGCAAGGTAGCTGCTCTCGACGCTGCACCTGCATCTGCGCGCCCGGGTGGTGACAACCTGCCCTTTGTCTATGCGGCTACTGTGGTGGTCGGTGGCCAGGGCCTGGCGCGGGTCATCGCCACCGGCGAGCGCAGCGAGATCGGGCGCATTGGGGTCGCTCTGCATGATGTGCAAACGCCCCCCACGCCGCTGCATCTTGAAACGCGCCGCCTGGTGCGGGTTTTTTCCATCATCGGTCTAGGCTTAAGCGTGATCGTTGCCGTGCTGTATGGTTCGCTGCGCAACGACTGGCTGGGCGGCGTGCTGGCGGGCATTACGCTGGCCATGTCGATGCTGCCGCAGGAGTTTGTGCTGATTCTCACGGTTTTCATGACCATGGGTGCCTGGCGCATGGCACGCCAGAAGGTGCTGACGCGGCGCTCTGCGACCATTGAGACCCTGGGTTCTGCCACTGTGCTGTGCACCGACAAGACAGGAACCCTGACCCAGAATCGCATGACCGTGGCCGAATTGCGTGTGATGCAGGGTACCGGCATGGCGCAGTGGAGCGCCTCAAGCCCCACGCTGGATGCGGCATTTCATGCGCTGCTGGACACCGGTGTGCTGGCCAGCGAGGTGGATGCGATCGACCCGATGGAGATGGCCATCCACACCCTCGGTGCCGCGCATTTGCCGACCCAGGGTCAGCACGCGGGCTGGGAGCTGGTCCACGAATACAGCTTGAGCCGGGAACTTCTTGCCATGTCGCATGTGTGGGAAGTTCCTGGCAAACAGGAAAGTCATCTCGTTGCGGTCAAGGGCGCTCCCGAAGCGGTGGTGGACCTGTGCCATCTGGAAGCTGCCCAGCAAACGATCGTGCTGGATTCTGCACACGCCATGGCACAGCGCGGTCTGCGGGTGCTGGGTGTGGCGCGCGCCACCTACCCAACCCATGCGTGGCCATCGAGCCAGCACGACTTCGCCTTCGAATTTCTGGGGCTAATTGCCCTGAGCGACCCGCTGCGACCCGAGGCCATCACAGCCATCCACGATTGCCGCGCGGCAGGCATCCGGGTCGCCATGATCACGGGCGACTTTGCCTCCACGGCACAGGCCATTGCGGCACAGGCGGGGCTCGACACCCAGGGTGCAGTCCTCACGGGCGTAGAAGTGGCAGCCCTGGATGATGCACAACTGCAGGGCAAGGTGGCACACACCACAGTGTTCGCGCGCGTGCTGCCGGAGCAAAAGCTGCGCATTGTGAATGCGTTCAAGGCGCGTGGCGAAGTGGTGGCCATGACCGGCGATGGTGTGAACGATGCGCCATCGCTGAAGGCCGCCCACATTGGCATCGCCATGGGCAAGCGCGGCACCCATGTGGCGCGCGAGGCGTCCGCGCTGGTGCTGCTCGACGACGATTTCAGCGCCATCGTGCGTGCCATCCGATTGGGGCGGCGTATTTACGACAATCTGCGCAAGGCCATGGCCTTTGTATTGGCGGTGCATGTGCCGATTGCCGGGCTCTCCCTGCTGCCGCTCTTGGTTGGCTTGCCCATTGTCTTCATGCCGGTGCACATTGCGTTTCTTGAGTTGGTGATCGACCCGGTCGCCTCCTTTGTCTTTGAGGCCGAAGAAGAGGAAACCGACGTCATGCAACGCCCGCCACGCGACCCCAAAGCGCCCCTGTTTTCCAGCAGCCTGATGGGCTGGAGCGTGTTGCAGGGAGTGGCCATCTTGATATGCACCGGCATTCTGTATGCAGTGCTGCTGTCACAGGGCCATGCGCCCGACCAGGCGCGGGCCGCCACCTTTACGGCGCTGGTGATGGCCAATTTTGGACTGATTGTGGTCAACCGGTCCTTTGCGCCACTGGATGCACAAGTTCTGTTGCGTCCTAACAAAGCTCTGTTGCGGATTTTTGCTGCGACCATCGCGCTGTTGGCCGCCGCCCTGGGCATTCCGCTGGCGCGCGAGTTGTTTCACTTTGGCGAGTTGACGCTTTCACTGCTGGCTGTGGCATTGGGGGTAAGCTTGGGCACCACGGCACTGCTGGAGATGCTCAAAAGACTCGGTCTCTCGGAGCTGTTGCCAACGGCGTGGCGTTTGGGTCGATAAGGCGTTCACACATCGGAGTCTGAAATACGGGTTAACGCAATGCAGGCTGAACAGTTGTCGAATTGGATCCATGACCACGTTTTTGATGAAGGCAGCCAAGCGGCAGAGCGTGGCACGCGGTGGGTGATGTGGATCACCCTGGTCGCCATGGTGATGGAGATCGTGGCAGGCTGGTGGTTCAACTCGATGGCGCTGCTGGCCGACGGCTGGCACATGAGCTCGCATGCGGTGGCCATTGGTCTGAGCGCCTTTGCCTATACCGCTGCCAGGACGTATGCCCGCGACCCGCGCTTTGCTTTTGGCACCTGGAAGATCGAAATTCTGGCCGGTTTTGCCAGCGCCATCTTTCTGCTGGGCGTTGCCATCCTGATGGTAGTGGGCTCGGTGGAGCGCTTGCTGTCACCCCAGACCATCCATTACCAGGAGGCCATCGTGGTGGCGGTGCTGGGGCTGGCCGTGAACCTGGTCTGCGCCCTAATTCTTGGCAAAGCCCATGATCACGGGCATGGGCACGACGGCCACCATGGACATGATCACGGCCACGACCACCACCACGACCTCAATCTCAAGTCCGCCTACGTGCACGTGCTTGCAGACACCGCCACTTCGGTGCTGGCCATCGTGGCCCTGATCGGTGGCTGGATCTATGGCTGGTCGTGGCTGGACCCGGTGATGGGCATGGTCGGCGCGGTACTGGTCGCCGTTTGGGCGAAAAACCTGATTCAGGAGACCGGCAAGGTGCTGCTGGACCGGGAGATGGACCACCCGGTGGTGGAAGAAATCCGTGAAGTGGTC
>CAJBVC010000567.1 GCA_903958915.1 uncultured beta proteobacterium | reverse complement strand
CGCGGTGATTACCTTTAGCGACATCTCAGAGATCAAGCGCATGGAGGCCGCGCTGGAGGCAGCCAACAATCTCGCGCGCCTGGCAGTGGTGGTGCGTGACGCGCACGATGCCATCACGGTGCAAGATCTGCAGGGCCAGACCCTGGCCTGGAACCCCGCTGCCACCCGTATGTACGGCTGGACTGAGGCGCAGGCGCTGACCATGAACGTGCAGACGCGCATTCCCCCGGCACTGCGCGCCCGGGCGATCGAACACTTGCTGCAGCTCAGCAGCTCCGAGAAACTTGAACCCTATTGCACCCAGCGCTTGACCGAGAGCGGTGCATCCGTGGAGGTCTGGATAACTGCCACGGCCTTGCTCGACAAGCAAGGCCAGATGTATGGCGTTTCGACCACCGAGCGCTTAAAAGTTGCTATGACACCATGAGCAAAGACACTCAGAAGCCCTTGGCTGATCCAGCGCTGCGTCTGAAGGCAGAAGAAGCGCTGGCAGAAGAAGTGTCCCATGTGTTGCCACACACCACGACCCTGCAGCGCACAGAGCACGAGCTGCGCGTCTACCAGATTGAACTGGAAATGCAGAACGAGCAGCTGCGCCAAAGCCAGGTGGCACTGCTGGCTTCGCAGGCTCGCTATGCGGCCTTGTACGACCAGGCACCGGTGGGCTATCTCAGCCTGGACAGCGCGGGCGTTATCGAACAGGCCAACCTGGCGGCCTGCTCTTTGCTGGGTCTGGTGCGTGACGCCTTGCTGCAACGCGCACTCTCCGACTTCGTTGCTGCCGCTGAGCAGGACAGCTATTACTTGCTGCGCAGGAGTTCTGCGTTGCATGGTCAGGCACAGGTTGCAGAATTACCTATGGTCAGGGCCGATGGTGAGCCGTTTTGGGCACAGCTGGTGGCTAATACTGCCGACGTGAGCAATGGAAAAGAAGTGTTACACCTCGTGCTCAGCGACATCAGCGAGCGCAAGCGACGGGAGCTTGTCCGCAAACGCATGGCCAGCCGCATTAAAGAATTGTCGCGCCGCCTGGTGCAGGCGCAGGAAGAGGCTCGCAAACGCTTGTCGCGCGCGCTGCATGACGGCACCAGCGCCAACCTGACAGCCTTGCGCCTGAATCTGGATCAGATTGTCAAAGCCGCAGCGCAAGCGCCAGATGCAAGGCTTTTCTGGGAAAGGGTGGAGGATACGCGTGGTTTGATAGCGGACACCAACTTCAGCATCCGCGACATTTGTGCGGAGTTGCACACCCCGGCGCTGGACCGGGGTGGATTGCTCGAAGTCGTGCGCAGCTATGCCCAGCAGTTCACCAAGAGAACAGGCTTGCCAGTGGCGGTGGACTGCGCGCATGCGGATCTGCGGCTCGAACCATTTCTGGAGTTGAGCCTGTTTCGCATCGTCCAGGAGTGCCTGACCAACTGTGCCAAGCACGCGAGCGCGTCGACCATCCATGTTGCCATTGCGCTCAGCCGAACACCGCGACGGGTGGAAGTCGTGGACGACGGCTGCGGCTTTGAGCTCTCGCTGGCCGCGACTGATGCGCGGCCTGGCGGCCTCGGCCTGCAGAACATGCGCGAAACCGCCGAGTTTCTGGGTGGTAACTTGCTTCTGGAAAGTGCGCCCGGGCGGGGCACACGCGTGGTGGTGCTGGTGTGATGCCACAGACCGCGCCGCACCCTATGAAGATGCGCATTCTCATTGTGGATGATCACAAGATGCTGCGCGGTGCCCTGTGCCAGCTGATGCAGGCACAGCCCGACATGGAGGTGGTGGGCCAAAGCAGCGACGGGCACGACATCGTCACCCTGGTTCAGCAAACGGCGGCGCATCTGGTGTGCATGGACATTGGCCTGCCGGGCATGAACGGCATCGAACTCACCCGCTTGCTGTCGCGTGCGCTGCCGAACCTGAAGGTGGTAGCCCTGTCAGCCTATTCGGACAGACCGCATGTGTTGGACATGATCAATGCCGGGGCCAAAGGCTATGTGACCAAGGTCGAGGATGGCGACGAGTTGTTGCGCGCCATCCGGGCGGTATACAACGGCCGCCTGTACCTGAGCCCCGACGTGGCTGAGGTGGTGACCCAGTCGCTGATCGTAAAGATCCGGCCCGGACGCCCGGCGGTCGTGCTCGGTGCACGCGAGCGCCAGGTGCTCAAGCTGGTGGCACAGGGTCTCACTTCCAGTCAGATTGCCGCGCAGCTATTGATTGCCAGCTCCACCGTGGATGTGCATCGCCGCAACATCATGCGCAAGCTCGATCGCCACGGCGTAGCCGAGTTGACGCGCTACGTGATCGAAAACGAGAGCTTGGGACTGGATTAGGCGCCGTGCGGTGAATCCGCAACTCTTTTGATCACCGTCACGCTATTACTCAAATCAGGCTGCAGCCCTCGTCGAAACTGCGCAAGCAGCTATTCATACGATAGCGCTCTATTGGCAGGGGTGACGAATCACCAGGCGATGCAAGGGCGCTGCGCGCTGCAGTTCAGTTCAATTTATTGCGCGACGGGTGGTGGTGCGATACGCGGTATGTGCGGAAAACGCCCCTGCGGTCAATTCGACATCACCTGCGGCTATTCCAGCCCTCCTGGCGGCATCGCGCCAGTCGTCCACGACGGATGCGACTTCTTCGATGACCTGCTTGGCCCGGTCTGGTGAGAGTCCGTAAAACTGTGCGGTAGTAAGAACCGTGTTCAGGCTGGGATGACTGTCCACATCGTCGATGTTCAGGACATGTTCTGCCTTGTCTATGTTCGGATTGACGTCGAATGCTGGTGCAAGTCGCCATCCGTTGGTGCAGAGCATGAATCCGTGATTGCGTAGATGGTCGTCCCTGTTTCCAACCGCCACATTGAAAGCAACCCGGCGAAACAACTGTTCCAGGTCCGCTCCAGCATGGGCGCCGTCTCCATTCGTGCGCAGGAATTGGGCCAGCTCGAGATAGCTCACTCCCTCGCTATGCTCCTTGCGTAGCAGGGTCATGGCAGAAGCGTAGAACCGCCGCGCACCCTTGACGCGGTCAAAGCGCTGAACACAGAAGGTATGAAAATCGTTGTTCAGCCGAACCAGCTTGGCAGCCGGAACGTCGATGCTCGCCTTTCTTGCTAAACCGTGCGCAACGTACTCCCATGCGCCCTCATCCCGGTCATCGTCACGCGATGGAAACTTGCCAATCCAAAGCGAGCCATCGGCCTCGGTGAAGTTCGCCTTCGGACGGGCTCCTCCGAGCGATGCACCTGGTGCAACGAGAACAGCCAGCCATTTGCGCAACGCATCCAGATCGTCGATTCGGCGACTACTGAGCTGATAAGCGACCGCCTCGAGCTCGCGCAGTGTGGTGATGGGGGGTGCCGCCATCTTCTCGTTGTCCAGGAACTCTTCAGTGTCGGCAAGGCGAAAGCGCAGTGCACCCTGGCGCGTGAAGTCCTGGACTCCAATAAGGAAGTCCCATGCGTACAGCGTGCGCGGGGTGCGTTTCTCGTCTTTGGCTTGCAGCGCTTCACGGCGCCTCATCAGCGTTTGACCCCATCGGTCGGGCGAGGAGTCCAGGAATACGCCGAAGTTGCCCAGTTCTGGCTTTGGGAAAAAAGGGTGTTCGTCCAGCGAAAGGTCGGGGTCGAGGGCAAATGCACGGGCTTGCCCGAGCCAGTTGCGGTCGTAGTGAAAACGAACTTGTCCACGGTCGTGCGCGAGCGTGCCCACCCGGCAGGCAGGCCCGAGGTCACAGTCAAGCCAAACTTCCAGTGCGTGGCCTTGCTCGCAGCTCATGGCGAATCCACTCCTGGTTCTATCGATGCTGCGGGCGAAACCTCAGCGGCCGCCTTAGAGTTCGTGCTGCGCCGGCGTGGCGAGGAGCGGGATGGCTCCAATGCCAAGTCTTGTAACTTGCGCCCGACTTTGTCGTCGGCGGCCAGCGCGTTGATGTCGCCCTCCAAGCCAAGTACGGCCAGCACCCGAAGGTAGGTGCCCAATGTTGCACCCGGGTCACCCGTCTCCACCTTGTACAGCGATGTGCGGGAAATACCGGCGCGCTGAGCCACCACGGCATTGCTAAGCTTGCGCCGCAGCCGGGCGAGCTTCACCCGCTCTCCGAAGTGAGAAAGCAGCCTTTGCTCTTGAGGGAAGATGGGTGGTGGTTTGCGCGGCATATTTCTATTGTAGACAAAAATGCGATTATTTGTCCATAATAGAGAACACTCGTACTGGAAATATGCGATGGACTCCACGCTGCGGAAATCACCAGTGTTGGCGCTACCGGTTAAGGCGTATCAAGAACCCGCTTTTTTCGTGTGCCGCATGCAGTGCCTTGCGGCTTGGCAAAAAAGCGGAAATGGCTACCGGTTTATGGGTAGTGCCGCTACCTGCTTACCGGCAGTGGGGGCGCGTATGAGGGCTTAGCCTTGGGCATATGCCCGAGTTTCATACCAGCACCAAGACCCAGCTTGAGGACCGTCACACCACCAGTGTTGCTGGAAAAACTGCGTTT
>CAJBVC010000566.1 GCA_903958915.1 uncultured beta proteobacterium | reverse complement strand
CGTTGCTGCCAGCGTCGTTGCCGTTGCTGATGGAGGCACCGCAAGGCGACGGGCACCCGGTGTTGCTGGTACCGGGCTTCATGGCTGGAGAATCCTCGCTGGTGGCACTGCGCCTGTTCCTGCAGAACAAGGGCTATGACGTGCACACCTGGGGACTGGGGCGCAACGTGGGCTTTCGCAGCAAGCACGCCAATGCCCTGCCCCAAAAAATTCGTTATCTGCACCACATCACCGGGCGCAAGGTCAGCCTGGTGGGCTGGAGCCTGGGCGGTGTTTTCTCCTTTTACGCAGCACAAAGCACGCAGGAGTGTGTGCGCTCCATCATCACGCTGGGCAGCCCGGTGAGTGTGGACGTGGGTGGCAACCAGTCTCCACCCACATTGAAAGCGCTGTACCGGTTGGTATCGCACCGCATGGGCGCCTCCGCACACCTGATGCAGCCACGCGCCAAGGCCATGCGTGAACACCGCCGCCTGCCGATTCCGACCAGTTGCCTCTACTCGCTGACCGATGGCGTGGTGCCACCGCAGGAGGCCACCATTGACGGGGACCCGGTGCTGCATGAAAACATCCGCGTGCCGAGCAGCCATATAGGCCTGGGATTCAATGGCATTGTGCTGTCGATAGTGGCCAACCGGCTGGCCGAGCCCGAATACGACTGGCAGCCCTTTGCGCCGAAAGGCATGCTGGCGCGTGTCATGCGCCTGACCACCGGTGAGCATATGCCCGCTGCGCCGGCCGCCGCCTGAACCACGCCCAGAAAGACTCCCATGCGCCAACTCAGTGAACACGACGCCGCGTTTATCTACTCGGACACTGCCCACGCCAACTCCAACGTCACCCTGCTCCACATTTACGACCAGTCCACCGCTCCCGGTGGTGTGGTGCGCTTCAAACAGATTCTGGCGCAGCTCGAGAGCCGCCTGCACCAGTTGCCCAACTTCCGCGAGAAGATTCTGCGAGTGCCGCTGGACCTGGACTACCCGTACTGGATCGAAGACGAAAACTTCAACATCGAATACCACGTGCGCCACATCGCCCTGCCCAAACCGGGTGACTGGCGCCAGTTCTGTATTCAGGCCTCGCGCATTCATGCGCGCCCGCTCGACCTGCAACGACCGTTGTGGGAGATGTACGTCATTGAGGGGCTTGACAGCTTTCTCGACCTGCCGCTGGGCAGCTTTGCAGTGCTGCTCAAGGTACACCACGCGGCCATCGACGTGGCGCATGGCAACGAGATTACCGCGCTGCTGCACGACCTGTCTCCCACCTCGAAAGCCCCCGCACCGGCCGCTCCGTGGTTCCCCGAGCCGACACCCGGCAATCTGACGCTGATGAGCCTGGCCGGAGTCAACCTGGCGGCATCACCCTTGCGCATGGCCCAATCGGCACGCAGCATGTGGACCGCCTTCAAAGCCACTGCCAACACTTTTTTGGGCGAATTTCTGGGCCGCCCCCACCCTTTCCCAATGACACGGTTCAACTCGGAAGTGTCACCGCACCGGGTGTTTGACACGCGCCGCTTTGCGCTGGCCGAGTTCAAGGACATTCGCAATCTGGTGCCGCAGGCCACGGTGAACGACGTCGTGCTGGCCGTGTGTGCCGGTGGGCTGCGCCGCTACCTTGGGCTGCAGGACGAACTGCCCCAGGAGAGCCTGGT
>CAJBVC010000565.1 GCA_903958915.1 uncultured beta proteobacterium | reverse complement strand
GCTGCGATGGCAACGACCCAGCCCTTGTGCTGGCGCAGGTCTCGCGACTTGCGGCACAGGGTATGCGCGTGCTCGCGATCGCGTCCAGGCCGACTACGCAGACCGGGCAATTGCAGATGTTCGACACGACTGGGGGGTTCACACTGCTGGGCCTGCAGGGCATGATCGACCCACCGCGCAGCGAGGCCATCGAAGCCATCAAGGCCTGCCACGCTGCCGGCATCAACGTCAAGATGATCACTGGCGACCACAAAGAAACTGCGCAGGCGATCGGTGCTCAGCTGAACATTCTCACCAACGCAGAGGCCGTCACCGGTGCACAGCTCGCCGAGATGAGCGATGAGCAACTGCGGCAAGTAGTGCGTACGACCAACGTTTTCGCCCGCGTCGCGCCCGAGCACAAACTCAAGCTTGTCAAGGCGTTGCAGGCCAACCGTCAGGTTGTGGCCATGACCGGCGACGGCGTCAACGACGCGCCGGCGCTCAAGCAGAGCAATATCGGCGTGGCCATGGGTATTACCGGAACTGCAGTCTCCAAGGAGGCGGCCGACATCGTGCTGACCGACGACAACTTCGCCTCTATCGCCGCCGCCGTCGAAGAAGGCCGCCGCGTCTATGACAACCTCATCAAATCGCTCGTCTTCGTGCTGCCAACCAATCTGGGGCTGGCGATGATCCTGATGGCAGCGGTCATCTTTTTCCCGTTCCTGCTCAATCCTGCGACCGGCCTGAAGGAACTGCTTCTGCCGATGGCGCCAACGCAGTTGCTGTGGATAAACCTCGTAGCGACCGTCGCCCTGGCATTGCCACTGGCCTTCGAGGCCAAGGAGCCTAATGTCATGAACCGCCCCCCACGCAACCAGGACACACCCGTGCTGTCACGCTTCGTCATAACGCGCACGTTCGTCGCAGCCACGTTGATGACGATCGGGGCGGTCGGACTGTTCCTGTGGGAATACAACGCCAACGGTGAGACCGTTGATGCCATGAAGAAGGGGCAGACGATGGCCGTGACGACGGTGATCATGTTCCAGGTCTTCTACGTGCTCGAGTGCCGCAGCCTGAAGGACTCGATGCTGTCAATCGGCCTGTGGAGCAACATGACCGTGTTTATCGGTATCGCCGCGTTGCTGCTGCTGCAACTCGGCTACATCTACCTGCCGTTCATGAACGCGATTTTCGGTTCGCTTCCACTCTCCCCCAAGGACCTGCTGGTGGCGACGGCCGTCGGCATGATCATCCTGCCGGTAATCAGCGCCGAGAAACTGCTGCGCAGTAAGCTCGAAACTCGCCCGGTGTGAATTCATCTGCGCATACAACAAACGCACGCCTGCCATGCCACCAATGTAACAAGAGCTCCATGATGCACATCGCCAAACGCCTGATCCTCTCGCTAAACTTGGTCCTTTGCTTGGCGAACGCCCAAGCCCAGATGAACCCATACACCTACGATGGTCAGGGCTGGGCCAAGGGCACCCTTGGGGGGCGCGGAGGCCGCATCATTCGCGTTACAAATCTTAATGAATCTGGCGCTGGGTCCTACCGCGCAGCCGTGGAGGCAGAGGGGCCACGCATCGTTGTGTTCGAAGTGGGTGGTGTCATTGACATGGGCGGCAAGAACATCACCATCAAGAACCCCTATGTCACGATTGCCGGCCAAACCGCACCGGATCCCGGCATCACCGTGATCAAGGCCGAGACCAATATAGCCACCCACCAGGTGATCATCCAGCACATGATGTTTCGCCCGGGAGAATTTGGTCGCGCCAAACGCAGTGGCCATGACCAGGACGGTATCTCGACCCAGGGCGCTGCACACCATGTCATCGTGGACCACTGTTCGCTGTCGTGGGCGACCGATGAAAATCTTTCAGTGGGCGGCCCCCGGTTTGATGGCGCGGGCCCAGACGCATGGAGACGCAATACATCGCACGCCATTACCTACAGCTATAACCTGATCTTCGAGGGTCTCGCCAATTCAGTTCATGAGAAGGGTGAGCACTCCAAAGGCACGCTGGTGCATGACAATGCCACGGAGATCCTGCTGGTAGGCAACCTATACGCATCGAACCGGGAACGCAATGCCCTCTTCAAGGGTGGCGTGCAGGCGGCGATGGTCAACAACCTCATCTTCAATCCCGGCGCCAAAGCCGTGCACTACAACCTGGTGGCACATGAATGGAAGACGCAGGACTTTGTGACCGGCACAGTGACGCTGGTGGGCAATGTCTACCGCCAGGGGCCGGACACCAAGGCCAATACGCCCCTGTTTGCTCTGGGTGGCCATGGTGATGTGGAACTCTACCTGCAGGACAACATCGCCGTGGACGATGTCGGCCATCCCGTTGCGCAAACCGGCGTGTACACCGCAAGCCAGGCACGCATCCTCAAAGCGGAGAAGCCGTATCTGCCCGCAGACGTCAAGGTGTATCCGGCGCAGGAACTAGAGCGTGCGCTGCCGCTGGCGGCCGGCGCACGGCCATGGGCGCGTGACCCTATCGATTTCAAGCTGTTGTCCGATGTCGCAGAAGGGCGCGGGCAAATCATTGACTCCGAGGTCGACAATGCCATGGGCTACCCCCGGTACCCGGCTTCCCGCCGCCCCTTCAGGGAAGCAGACTGGAGTCTGGATGATGTGAGCCCAAAAGCCGGCTGGGCTTCTCTCGTGCAGGCACGGTCAAATGAGGCAAGGCATTAGAAACAGCCGCGCCGCCCGATCGGTGACTGGTTTGCCCGCATCAGTTCCGTCAGAAGCTCCGCGCCGTGCATTGCTCTACAGACCGCGGTTGCTATGGTGCGGTCTCGACACGGTTGCGACCGGATTGCTTGGCCTGGTACATCGCCGCGTCAGCCCTTTGAAGAAAGCCTTCCTGGCTTTCATTTCCCGTCAATGACGCCACGCCGAAACTTGCGGTGATGGAAAAGGTGTCGTCCTTGAAGCGCACCGGGTTTGCTTCCAGTGCCTTGCGCAGTTTCTCTGCCACCTCCCGCGCACCGGTCAGGTGGGTACCAGGCAATAGCACGACAAACTCTTCTCCACCATAGCGCCCCACGGTATCCATTTCACGCAACTGTTCAACAAGCAACTTGGCAGTGTGAAGCAGCGCGGCATCGCCTGCCTGGTGCCCGCGGCCGTCGTTGACTTTCTTGAAGTGATCGACGTCCAGAAAGACACACGACAGGTGCTCTCCGCTGCGACGGTTCCGGTCATACTCGACCTGCAGCCGGGCTTCCAGAGAGCCGCGGTTCCAGCAGCCAGTCAAGTGGTCACGCTCGGCCAGCTTGCGAATGCGCAGCAGCAAGCGGATCACCAGCAATGCCCCCAGCGTCAGATTGATGACCAGCATCAGGAACAGCATCACCCACAAAAAAGTAGCAAACGACGCTTCTCCCGCTGCGTTTGTGGCAGGCATCTGCGGCACCTGATAGTCCAGACCAATCTGCACCAGACGCAGCACCATGGTCACACCGACAAATATAAACGGGGCACTGATGAGCGCTGCAATACGCCGCGAAAATCCGGCCGCCGACAGTCCGGCGAAACACCAGCGCGTCGCATCCAGCGCCACCCACGCGGCCACTGCAGAGAATGCCAGCCCCAAGACAAAGGAAGAGGACAGGCTCGGCTCTACCCAGGCAGTCGCCAATACCGCTACGACCAGGGGGATTGCTTGCCAGTACCAAGGCGCATGGCCGACACGCAGCATGCGCTGAATACCGCCGCGAAAAACGACCAGCCCCCCCAGTACCAGCCAATCAGAAAACTGAAAGTACCAGAAGTTCGGAGCGTCAGTGCGCTGCACCACAAGCGCCACCCCCAGAGCGATGCACACGTTGGCCACAGCAAACCGATAGCTGGCCTGAGGAGCGAGTCGCCAGCCGGCACCCGCCATAGCCCAACTCGCCGCGCTGGTCAGACCCAGAACAACAATCACCGTCAGCAGTGTGTCGTCAACCGCTCGCATTCGACCCCCTTGATCGGTACTGTACGCACATTTTGAATGAAGGCAAAGTACCGGTCGTCCGACGTGATGGGGAGGGTATCCGGGTTACGAGGTGATTTCGGCGCAAAAGCTGATTTGGAAAGCGACGCTCTTTGATGCAGCGTAAGGCAATGAATTTGCCATGCCCCCAACATGCGCTCGTTGTAGATAAAAAAGCCTCGCTGAGCTTACGGAACATGCGTAGCAAGCTACTGAATTGATAGCGCATTCGTTGACGGCGCCAGCAGCCTATCCAGTGCCGCATGCCCCGGCAGCCCCACCAATTGCACATCGCCACTGCTGGCCCATTGCGCCAGCGGTTGCTTCGCGGCTTCCCGCAATGCGGCGGCCGACTCCGCCGTGGCTTCGACCAGACCCAGCCAGCCATTGCGACCATTCTGTTTAACCGCATACAAGGCCTGGTCGGCCAGATCCACCACGGTTGGCCACTCCAGCGCGGTCGGCCACACT
>CAJBVC010000564.1 GCA_903958915.1 uncultured beta proteobacterium | reverse complement strand
GAAGCCGCCAGCGCCTTGATCGGGCAAGGTGCGACGCCCCGACTGTTGCCTGAAACCGGCCCGCGCGAGTTGGCCAGCCTTAGCCGACGCTTCAACGCCATGGCCAGGCAGGTGAGCGACTTGCTCAGCGCACGTACCACCTTGCTGGCCGGTGTTTCGCACGACCTGCGCACGCCCCTGGCGCGGATGCGTCTGGCACTGGAAATGTTGAAGACAACCCCGACACCGCAACTGATAGAACGCCTGGAGCGCGACATTGCGCAGATGAACCAGCTCATTGGCAATGTGCTGGATCTGGCACGCGGGCTTGAACATGAACAGCCGGTTGTCACCGATTGGGGGGATTTTCTGACCCAGATCGCCACCGATTTCTCAACCCCCGACCACGCGGTGGAAGTTCGATTCCCCGCAGGCACACGGCCGGTGGCGCGGTCTGCGTTGCAGCGGGCCATCGGCAACCTTCTGCAGAATGCGCAGCGTTACGCGCCCAAGGCACCGGTGGAACTGGTTTGCGAAGTCGAGGGCCCGCATTGCCGCATTGGTGTGCTGGATCGCGGCCCGGGCATTGCTGCCGACAAGATCGAAAGCATGTTCGCACCGTTTCAGCGCATGGAGACATCCCGCAGCCCTGCCACCGGCGGCTCGGGGCTGGGGCTGGCCATCGTGCGTGAACTGGCGCGCGCCAATGAATGGGACATAACCCTCAGTGCCCGACCCGGCGGGGGTTTGCAGGCCTGGATTACGCTTTAGAGCACGCTCTTCACCTCGCTGGCTTTGCGAACCATTGTTGGCTGCAGCGCTTATGCAGTAAGCGTAGACAGCTATCAACTCGATAGCACTCCGATGCTATTCATTCCATCAACGCTACCGACTTGACCAGCGTCCAGGCCGCCTGTCCGGGTTGCAGCGCCAGGGCATGGCAGGAATAGCGGGTGATTTCAGCCAGTAGCGTCTGGCCATCTGCCAACTGGCACACCACGGTGACGCGGCCGCCCGCATGAGGGTGCAGCGCAGTGATGGTCACCGGCAACTGGTTCAGGATGCTGAGGCGCTGCGGCTGCAGTGTGGCCAGGCTCACGTCACGCGCCAGCACGCGCAGCCGCGTTGCGCTGGCAGCGGTGCCTGGCGGCAGGCTCAGGCGCACACACAGCGCTCCGTGCACAAAGGCGCTCAGGCCGTCGCTATCCGCGGGTTGCAGTGCGCCGTGCAGCACACTGACCGGCCCGTGGTCGTCAAAGAGCGGTGAATCGGGCTGCGCCAGCGCCTGTTGCAACGAGACGACCGGCGCTGCGCGGCCGGCCTGCATGAATATCACGCGGTCTGCCAGACGCACCACCTCGTCGATGGCGTGCGTCACCAGAATCACCGGCAGCGCCAACTGCTGTTGCAGGCGCTCCAGGTAGGGCAGGATTTCAGCCTTTCGGGCACGGTCCAGTGCGGCCAGTGGCTCATCGAGCAGCAGCAGGCGCGGGCTGCTGGCCAGTGCCCGGGCGATGGCCACCCGCTGGCGTTCGCCTCCCGAGAGTTCATGGGGCCAGCGACCCAGCAGGTGACCAATGCCCAACAGCGCCAGCGTGTCGTCCCAGCTTTGGGTGCGCTGATGGTGCGGTGTGCGGCGAAACCCGTACTGCACGTTGTCTTGCACGTTGAGGTGTTCAAACAGGCTGGCTTCCTGAAACACATAGCCCAAGGCGCGCTGGTGCACCGGCTTGAAGATGCCCTGGGCGCTGTCTTGCCAGACCTCGCCCTGCACACTAATGCGCCCGCGCGCCTGCGGCTCCAACCCGGCCAGCACGCGCAAGGCGGTGGTTTTGCCTGAGCCGGAGGCACCAAACAACGCCGTGATGCCGCTGGCGGGCAGTGCAAACGCCATGTCCAGTTGGAAGCCCGGGCGCTGCAGCACGGACTCGATGGTGAGACCTGATTCAGCAGGCGCGGGAACCGTATCAGCCGCCCCGGTCATACGCCCGCGCCTTTGCGTCGCGCGCCGTTGTAGAGGTACAGCGCAAGCAGCACACAGAAGCTAAACCCCAGCATCACGGCCGCCAACCGGTGCGCAGCCGCATACTCCAGTGCCTCCACATGGTCGTAAATTTGCACCGACACCACGCGCGTGACACCCGGAATGTTGCCCCCCACCATGAGCACGACGCCAAACTCACCCACCGTGTGGGCAAAGCACATGACCACTCCGGTGAAAAACCCTGGCTTACACAACGGCACCACCACGCTGAAGAATGCATCCAGCCTGGAGGCTCGCAGGCTGGCCGCCACCTCCAGCGGGCGCTCTCCCATGGCTTCAAACGCGTTTTGGATCGGCTGCACCATGAACGGCAGCGAATAGAAAGTCGAGGCTACTACCAGCCCGGCAAAGGTAAAGGGCAGCACGCCCAGGCCCAGCGCCTGTGTCCACTGGCCCACCGTGCCATGCGGCCCCATGGCCACCAGCAGATAAAACCCCAGTACGGATGGCGGCAGTACCAACGGCATCGACACGATCGCCGCCACCGGCATCTTCACCCAGGACCGCGTGCGCGCCAACCACCATGCCAACGGGGTGCCAATCAGCAGCAACACCACGGTGGTAAGCGCTGCCACTTGCAGTGTCAGGCCAATGGCTTGCAGGTCCGCGTCGGTCAGCATGGTGTGAAACTAAATGTCGTAGCCATAGGAGCGAATCAGGTCTTTAGTCGCGGGGCTACGCAGCAGCTTGACCAACGCCAGTGCCGCCGGGTTGCTGGCGCCGCGTTTCAGCAACACGGTATTTTGTTCGATGGGTTGGTAAAGGTTTTGCGGTACCAGCCACATCGAGCCGCTTTTGAGCTTGCCACCTTCGAGCACCTGGGACAGCGCCACAAAACCCAGCTCGGCGTTTCCCGTATGGACAAAGTTAAACGCCTGTCCAATGCTTTCCCCTTGCACCAGCTTGGGT
>CAJBVC010000563.1 GCA_903958915.1 uncultured beta proteobacterium | reverse complement strand
GCTGATGCGTCCCAGACCTGCTGGCGACGGTGGCCGCTGAGCGACAGCAGCGCGTCCGCACTGGCCAGGGCCTTGAGATCGCCGGCGTCGAGTTGGCAGCGCATGGCGAGGTCTTGGGTGGACTGGAAAGGGGTTTTGCAGTGCTCTATTGTGATTCTTTGAGCAACTTCCTGGTGCAGGCCGGAGATTTGGCGCAGGCCTAGGCGGACGGAGGGTTGCCTGGTTGGTGTGCGTCCGAAATGGGGGTCAGAGCCCGATTTCGGTGGAGGTTGCTTGCTCCGAACATGCTGCTGTCCTGAATCGGGATCCGACCCCCATTTCTCCTGGCACTCCTCGCTCGGTCCCGAATCGGGATCCGACACCCAATTCTCCAAGGTGCAATCCCAGTCGCTGTGGGACACATCGGCGGGAAGGACGGTGACGCCGTGGCGTTGGGCGTCCTGCACCAGTTGCGACGGACCATAGAAACCCAAGGGCTGGCTATTGAGCATGGCGGCGAGAAAACAGGCCGGCTCGTGCCATTTGAGCCAACAGCTGATATAGACCAGAATTGCAAAGCTGGCCGCGTGGCTTTCGGGAAAGCCGTATTCGCCGAATCCTTCAATCTGCTTGAAGATGCGCTGTGCAAACTCCGGCGTGTAGCCGTTTCGCAGCAATCCGCTGATCAGCCGCTCTTCAAAAACGTGCACATGGCCGTGGCGTTTCCAGGCCGCCATGGAGCGTCGCAGGGCATCGGCCTCACCGGGCGTAAAGTCCGCCCCCAGCACGGCGATCTGCATCACCTGCTCCTGAAAAATCGGCACACCATGGGTGCGTTTCAGCGCCTCCTTGAGCAGTTCGCTGGGGTACTGCACCTGCTCGGGATGGCTGCGCGCTTTCAGATAAGGATGCACCATGCCGCCCTGGATCGGCCCTGGGCGCACGATGGCCACTTCCACCACCAGATCGTAGAACTCACGCGGCTTCAAGCGCGGCAGCATGCTCATCTGCGCCCGACTCTCGATCTGAAACACTCCCACCGTGTCGGCACGACAAATCATGTCGTAGGTGGCACTGTCTTCGCGGGGGATGTCCTGCATGCGCATCGGCGCGGGCAGGCCCCGCACCTGCGTCACCAGTTCGAGGCAGCGCCGAATCGCGCTGAGCATTCCCAGCGCCAGCACGTCGACCTTCATCAGCCCTACGGCATCCAGATCGTCCTTGTCCCACTGGATGATGGAGCGCTCGGGCATGGCGGCGTTTTCCACCGGCACCAGGCGCGTGAGCGGTCCGTCGGTGAGCACAAAACCACCCACATGCTGGCTGAGGTGGCGCGGAAAGCGCTGTAGCTGGATGCTCAGATCCAGCCATTGCTGCAAGCGCCTGGGCGGTGGTGCCACAAAGGCCGCGCCCAGTCGCTCCAGCGCCGACTGCAGGCGCAGCGGCAGGATTTCGCGGCTGTACATGCCAGGATGTTCCTTGGCCAACGCCGTGATCAAACCCTCGGGAATGGCAAGTGCCCGCCCCACATCGCGTAAGGCGCTGCGCGGACGGTAGCTGATGATGGTGGCTGCAATGGCTGCGCGCGCTCGGCCGTACTTGGCATAGATGTACTGGATGACCTCCTCGCGGCGCTGGTGCTCGAAATCCACATCGATGTCAGGGGGCTCATTGCGCTCGCGGCTGAGGAATCGTCCGAACATCAGGTGCCCTCCCACCGGGTCCACCTCGGTCACATGCAGGCAGTAGCACACCACTGAATTGGCTGCAGACCCCCGCCCCTGGCACAGGATGCCTTGGCTGCGAGCAAAACGCACGATGTCGTGCACCGTCAGAAAGTACATCTCGTACTGGAGTACAGCAATCAGTTCCAGTTCTGCGTCCAGTTGCTGCAGCACACTTTGGGGAATGCCCGATGGGTAACGTTCTTGCCCACCCTGGTCACAGTAGTGACGCAGCGTCTGTGCGGGCGACAAGCCCGCCAGCACCGACTCCCGGGGGTAGTGGTAACGCAGTTCCTCCAGGCGAAAGTTGCAGCGCTGTGCCACTACCAGCGTGTTGGCCAAAAGCTCGGGCGGATACAGTGTGGCGAGGCGTTCGCGTGAACGCAAATGGGCTTCGGCATTGGGCTGCAGCGCAAAGCCGCAATCCGATACCGGCTTGCCCAGGCGCACGGCGGTGAGCACGTCATGCAGGGGTTTGCGCGAGCGCACATGCATGCGCACATCGCCTGCCGCGACCTGGGCAACGCCCGTGAGTCTGGAGAGTTGTTCCAAACGATAGATCTGCAGTGGGTCGTTCGGTCCCAGGTTGCGTTCTAGCGCCAGCCAGACATGCACACCAAAAAGGCCTCTAGCGCCCGCTGCGATTGCGTAAGCCGCTTCCATAGTGATAGCAAATGGCAGCACCAGCAGCACCTCGCAATCCTGCAACTGCGCCCATTGGGCCTGGTACTCTGGCCCCTGCCAACCCACCTTGTACAGCCCCTTGGGCGCGGCGCGGCGTGCGGTAGTGATAAAGGTGCACAGGTTGCCCCAGCCGTTCAGGTTGTGGGCCAGCACCACCGCTGTAAAACTAGGTGCTCCTGAAGGCACGGCACTGGCCGAAAGAGGGACGGCAAATTCAGCCCCAAGAAGCAGTTTCAGGCCGCTCTGCTTGGCTTGCTCGTGTGCCCGCACCACACCGGCCACCGAGCATTCGTCGGTGATGGCCAAGGCGCTGTATCCCAGTTTCGCTGCGCGT
>CAJBVC010000562.1 GCA_903958915.1 uncultured beta proteobacterium | reverse complement strand
GCGTTCATGCCTACTACGAGCCCCTTCTCATACCGATTGGCTAACTGAATGGTGCCGCCCAGCGCAGTAACAATTTCACCAACAATGGTGAGACCTAGACCGGTACCATCACGTGTGTTGCCTGCCGAAAAGGGCTGAAAAAGCCGCATGCGTAGCGCGTCTGAAATGCCCGGACCGCTATCACGAATGACAAGTTGTGCAGACCCACCGGTTGGTCCCACGCTGATGTGCAATGGAGTGTGGGGCGGGCAGTGCTGGATAGCGTTGTGCAGCAGGTTGCGGACCAGTTCGCGCAGCATCCAGTCGTGCCCACGAACGTTGCACGGTTCGCACTTGACTTCAAAATCCAGATCCTGTTGGACGATAAGGGGTGACAGATCCAGTGCGACTGTTCGTACAACCTCAGCCCAGTCGACCATGAAGAAGTCCCGCTGCTGGCGCAACTGCTCCACTTTGGCCAACGACAGCATCTGGTTGGCCAGTGCTGTAGCACGGTCTACCGTGGCCTGTACTTCCTGCAGTGCTTCCTGTGCCGGTAAGTCGCCGCGTAAGGCCGATTGGACTTGTACCTTGAGTACTGCAAGGGGAGTACGCAATTGGTGTGCTGCATCGCGTACAAATCGCTTCTGGTTATCCAGCAGGTGCTGCAATCGCACCATGACCTGGTTGGTGGCATCGGTGAGTGGGCGTATTTCCAGTGGAAGGTCAGAAGCCTCGATGGGGGTGAGATCATCCTCGGCGCGTTGAGCCAGTTGCTCGCTCAAACGCCGAACGGGACCGGTCACGCGCTGAACAACGATCAGCACAACCGCGAAAATAACGCTGATCAGGATGGCCTGTCGTTGCAGGGTATCGATGAGTATCTGACGCGCCAGGGTGCGCCGGAGTTCCAGCGTTTCGGCCACTTGTACGGTGGCCATTGACAGACCCCGCTGGCTCGATACCGGTTGCAATAGCACCGCTACGCGTACCGCATCGCCACGAAACTCATCGTCATAGAAATCAACCAGAGCCGCATAAGGACCTTGGTCCGGTAGCTTACCTGTCCAGGCTGGCAAGTCCTGCACACCGTCAACCCATTGCCCGCGCGCATCAGCCACCCGGTAAACCATGCGCGTGCGGTTATCTGCCTCAAATGGCTCCAGTGCCGTGTAGGGAATGTTGGCTTGAATTCGTGCCTGGTTGTCGACACCCTCCACGTCGAGTAGTTCGCCAATCGCTTTGGCCGAGGCCAGCAAAGTGCGGTCGTACGCGACATTGACTGCGGCCAGAGCCTGCTGGTACAGGCTGATGGTGTCGACCAGGACAAACAGCACGACCGGCACCAGAATACCCACCAGCAGATGGCGGCGAAGCGACACACCGATTCGCGCGGCACTTTCAGTGGTCATGCGAAGGTTCAGCCTTCAGGAGGTAACCCAGTCCGCGTAAAGTCACCAGTTGAACCCCTTTGTCCGAGAGTTTCTTGCGTAAACGGTAGACCACCACTTCGATGGCTTCGAATTGAACTTCACTCTCACCCGGAAAAACGACTTCGAACAGACGCTCTTTCGACATTGCGTGCCCTGCCTTGGACATGAGCGCGCGCAGCAGAGTGGACTCCCTGGGCGTCAGGTCCAGCAGTTGCTGCTGGTGGTAGATGGCGCCACTTTCCAGTTCGCAACGCAGGTGACCCCAACGCAGCATGTCGTGGTCGGGCGTATCACGCACACCATTGTTGTGTCGCCTGTGTAGCGCCCGCACGCGTGCTTCCAGCTCATCAAGGTCAAATGGCTTGGACAAGTAGTCATCCGCGCCTGAATTCAGACCCAGAATGCGATCCCCCACAGTGCCGCGGGCCGTAAGTATGAGTACAGGGGTGTCCAGCTTGGCGGCCCGCCCCTGCGCCAATACCTCCAGTCCGTCCATATCGGGCAAGCTCAGATCGAGTACAACAACGTCGGGTGGATTGGCCTGCCATTGCTGGAGCGCATGCGCGCCATCCTTGCAGACATCCACCACCATACCGCTACGCTCAAAGCTGCGCCGCAAGGTGGTGTGCAGCGAAATGTCGTCTTCAACGAGTAGCAGATGCATGGGCGGTATGGGTGTTTTCCCCTAGTCTTTCAGACAGCGGATTGACAGACAGCGAGCGCATCATAGGGCGGTTTTCAACACAAGGAGATTCCCATGCGTCGTGATTTGTTCTTGAAGTCGTTGGCCGCAGCAGCGGTAGCTGGAAGCTTTCCTCTCGCAGCGCGAGCAGGTGCTGCCATCAAGATGATGATTCCAGCCAACCCTGGCGGCGGTTGGGATATGACCGGTCGTGCGCTGGGCGCAGCATTGCTGGACTCCAAGGCTGCCGACACGGTGCAATTCGATAACAAAGGTGGAGCGGCAGGCGTGATTGGTCTGGCGCAATTTGTCAACGGCAGCAAGGGCGATCCCAACGCCTTATTGATGACTGGCGCGGTGATGGTCGGCGGCATCATCACCGGCAAGCCGCAGATTGCGCTGGATAGGGCAACGCCAATTGCACGGATCACGAGCGAGTACAACATTTTTGTAGTGCCAGCAGATTCACCTCTGAAGACCATGAAAGATGTCGTGGCTCAAATGCAAAAAGACCCCGGTAGCGTGAAGTGGGGCGGCGGTTCACGTGGATCCACCGAGCACATTTGCGCGTCCATGCTGGCCACCAAGGTTGGTGTGGATCCCAAGAAGGTCAATTATGTTGCTTTCCGTGGGGGCGGTGAGGCGGTGGCTGCCATTTTGGGCGGCAATGTGACCGTCGGTGGTGGTGGTATGAGCGAAATGAGCGAATACATCAAGGCCGGGAAAATGCGTGCTATTGGAGTAACGTCCGAGAAGCGCTTCACAGGCAATGCCACGCCGACACTGAAGGAGCAGGGTTTCGATGTCGTGCTTGGCAACTGGCGCGGTGTGTATGGCGCGCCTGGTATCACTGCGGAGCAGCGCGCGGCGCTGACGGAGTTGGTAGTGAAGGCAACCAAGTCGAAATCGTGGACGGACTCTTTGGCCAAAAACGACTGGACACCAGCCCTGATGACCGGCAAGGCGTTTGACGAATTCGTTGACAGCGAGTTTTCCAGCCTGCGTGGCATCATGCATCTGGCAGGAATGATCTGATGCTTGATGATAGGAGTCGTCGCTACCAGCTGACGGTTGCCTTTGGCACATTGCTCGTCGCCTTGGCGATGGGTTTTTTTGCCATTGACATCCCGTCAGATGCGGGCTACGCCGGGGTGGGACCCAACTTCCTGCCCTGGGTTGTCGCAGTCTCATTGTTGATTTGCAGCTTCTTCTTGTTCTACGAGGTGCGCACAGGCGGATTTCGTGACATGGAAGAGGGCAATGGGGCGGGCTCGCATCCTTTTTGGGCAGGGTTTGTCTGGATGTCGGCAGGTATGTTGCTGGGCGCAGCGCTGATTGACACCATTGGTTTCATCTTCAGCTGTACCTTGTGTTTTGTCCTCGCGGGGCGAGGATTGCGCGCCGCGGAAGGGCAGGCATTGCGCGGTTGGAAACCCTGGGCGATGGATATCGTTAGCGGGCTTTTGATTGCTGCACCTGTCTATTGGGTTTTTGGTATGTTTCTGGCGATCAAGTTGCCAGGCTTGACACAGAGTGGGTGGCTGTAATGGACGTCTGGAACCATCTTTTGCAGGGGTTTGCGACAGCAGGCACACCGGCCAATCTGATGTGGGCATTTGTGGGATGTGCGCTGGGCACTGCTACGGGTGTACTGCCCGGCATCGGACCGGCTACGGCCGTGGCCATGCTACTGCCAATCACGGCGAAAGTCGATGCAACTGCATCGATGATTTTCTTCGCTGGCATTTACTACGGTGCTATGTACGGTGGGTCAACAACCTCCATTTTGTTAAATACCCCGAGCAATAGCTCCAGCATGGTGACGGCCATGGAGGGTAACAAGATGGCCAAGAGTGGCCGTGCCGGTGCTGCATTGGCGACCTCGGCGATAGGTTCATTTATCGCCGGTACGTTTGCTACGGTTGTCGTGACTCTATTTGCGCCCATGCTGGCGCATTACGCGGTCCAGTTAGGCCCCCCGGAATACTTCATGTTGATGTTGCTGGCATTTACGACTGTGAGTGCGGTATTGGGCCAAAGCACGTTGCGTGGCCTGGTGGCGCTGTTCATAGGCTTGGCGATCGGCTTGGTGGGCATGGACCAGATAACCGGCCAGGCCAGATATACAGCGGGTGTACCGGAATTGCTTGACGGCATCAACATCGTGCTGGTGGCAGTGGGACTGTTTGCTGTGGCCGAGGCCATGCATGTGGTGCTGTTTGAGGGCACGGTGGACCAGCGTGAACACAAGTTGACCCGTGTGACCAGGTCGCGGGACGAT
>CAJBVC010000561.1 GCA_903958915.1 uncultured beta proteobacterium | reverse complement strand
GCTTGGCTATCTGGCGCATGTCAACTCACGCTGAAACCGACAGGCAGCAACAAATCAACATAGATACGTCAGTTCTGAACAAACTGCATTTGTGTACCTGCCAGCTCGATGAGGTCCCCATTCTTCAGGGCAATCGGGTCTTTGGTGATTGGGGAGCCGTTCAGGCTGGGATTGCCGGCGCCCTCGACATGGTGGACAACGAATCCGTGCTGCCTACGGGTAATCGCAGCCACCGCGACACCTGGTTTGCCGATCGTGGTTACCACCTTGGTCAGTGGAACTTCTCTTCCAGAGGCAGCCCCCGACAACACCTTGATGGCAGCGTGCAACGCACCTTGACCCAGAGCATCTGGCGAATTTTGGGTTGTCGGACCTGCCGGCGAGGTCATGCCGGCGTGCTCGGGTGGACGCGCCTTGACCACCATCGTTTTGTCAAAATTCTCGGCCGTGTTGTCACCAACAAACTTAATCTTGTACTTGCCGATCTCGATGGCGTCACCATTTTGCAACTGGTGCCGCTTGACTGCCTTTCCGTTGACGTAAGTCCCGTTGGTACTGTTGAGGTCCTCCAGAAACACTTCACTTCCGGTCATTTGCAGCACGGCGTGCTCACCGCTGACTGCAAGGTTGTCAATCACAACGTCGTTGTAGGGTCGCCGCCCCAAGGTTGTTTTGTCCTTGGTTAGCTGCACTTCCTTGATCACGACCTCGTCGATCGAAACGATCATTTTCGGCATGATCAGCTTCCTTTCCTGTGTTGTATTGCTGGAAAACGCATTTTTGCCTTTACTTCCCTAACAGTCGTGCGATTAAACCGCGCTTTTCAGTAGGGCCTCCGATCTCAGCCAGGATGACCGAGATATTGTCACGCCCACCGTTTCCATTGGCAGCGTCAATGAGTTGACCCGCTAACTCATTGAGTCCTGTCTTTTCTCCGATAATTTTAGCGATAGTCGAGTCGCTAACCATATCAGATAGCCCGTCAGAGCACATTACATAGAGGTCGCCTACTTCCACGTGGTGTTCGTTGATCTCCAGCATCACCATCTCTTCGACTCCCAGGGCTCGCGTCACCAGGTTTTTAATGGATGAAGTAGCAGCCTGCTCAGGGGTGATCAGGCCGGCATCAATCTGCTCCTGCAATAACGAATGGTCTTTGGTGACTTGAACGAGGGTTCCCGAGCGGTACAGGTAGCAGCGCGAATCACCAATGTGCCCCAAAAGCAGCTTGTCGTGGCGAAACACCCCCACGACCAACGTAGTTCCCATCCCGGCATACTGGGTGTTGGAATTGGCCGAATTGAAAATTGACAAATTCGCGTTGTCGACACAGATCTCCATCGCCCGACGCACCTCCCGTAAGGACGCCCCGTCTCCAGCCTCTGACAACCAGCGGCTCAACTCCGATTTGATAAACGCTGTGGCCATTCCACTGGCGATCTCACCCGCGTTGTATCCGCCCATACCGTCAGCGAGAACCATCAATGCCGTGGAGTCATCAAAAGCCACAGAATCTTCGTTATTACTCCGCGCACGTCCCGGATCCGTCTTGGCAAAAAATTGGTAATTCATGGGACTCTATATTTCCAGGTCTGTTCCGCCGCTGGATCGTGTCGCCGCTGCGGTCGTACCTGACTGCACTGTGGTTTTCTCAAAATCCGTCAATGGTTGTGTGTTTTTCGCACTAAAGGCCAGCGTTGGCTCCGGTGCAGAAGAAGCTTCGTTCGATGGTGCAGTCGGACCAGTTCCCGCAGGCGCACTGCCCAATAGAGGAATCACTTTACGTAAATCGGCAGCGAATTGATCTCCGTCCTGGTAGCGCGTTTCCGGACGTTTGGTAAGTGCCAGCGCAACTACATCTGCCACCGGGCCAGGCAATTCAGGTCGAATAATGCGAATGTCAGGCGCCTCCTCGTTGGCAATTTTGTACATCAACTCGGCCATGGAGTCGCCCCGAAACGGGAGCACGCCAGCCAACAATTGAAACAGCATGACGCCCAGTGAGTACAAATCAGAGCGCCCATCAACCTTTTTCCCCGCCAACTGTTCGGGTGACATGAAGCTGGGCGTCCCGAGTACCAGACCCGTTTTTGTTTTGCTGGAATCCGTGATGCGTGCAATTCCGAAGTCGGTAACTTTGACCGTGTCGCTGTCACGCTCGTACATGATATTTGCTGGTTTGATGTCTCTATGCACAACATGTTGCTTGTGTGCGTACGCCAGCGCCTCAGCCACCCGTGCAACGATGCTCAGCACCAACGAGGCTGGTAGCAAACTGTCGCTCTTGCAGTGATCGGCCAAATCCCTGCCTTTGAGGAACTCCATGGCGATGTAGGCCAGATCGTGCTCCTCTCCAGCATCGAAAATGGTGACAATATTTTGGTGCTGCAAACGACCTGCCGTTTCTGCTTCGCGGAAAAATCTTTCGCGCGCGTCCACCAGGTCTTCACCCGAAAACTCCTGGCTGAGCGCCATGGTCTTGATCGCCACCACGCGCCCGATCTTTGGATCCTTGCCAAGGTACACCACACCCATAGCGCCTTTGCCCAGCTCTTTTTCCACCTGGTAGCGTCCGAGCATGGGTTTTTCCACCGCGCCGCCGTCGAGCAGCATGGTGCCCCCCGGATGGGTTGCACCACCCCCAAGCATGACGGTTTCCGACAGGTTCTTGGCTCGGCTCAATTTGGTCTTGATATCCTTATAGTTCTTATCGAAAGCAGCCATATGCTCGTAGACCGCCTCGGCCTTATTGAACTGGCGCTTGCGTTCAAAATCCATGGCAAGGCTGTACAAGTTACCCATCACCGCATCGCTCATGGGTACACGGCGGAACCGGTCAAACGCCATGTCGAGCTGGCCCTGGCCCTGCAAAGCCAAACCCATCATGCGGTTGGTCTCGGCCGACTCTTCGTCGGCCCGCTCTTTGCCGGCCTCGGTCATCAGGAAGCGCTTGGTCGTCAGCGCCATATGGCCAAGCAACAAGACCGCCGCAGGAAACACCAGTTGGAGCCAGATGGCCCCGGCTGATAGAAGTCCAAACTCGGCTCCTAACAACGTGACGAACAAACCCAAAGTGAGTGCTGCCGCGACGCCGGCTGACAATCGCGGTAAAACGCCTATAACGTAACCTGCGACCAATAACAATGCCGCCGCCATCACCCAAGTGCCCCATGTTGGTTGGACAATGAAGTGTTCATTCAAGATGCTTGACGTGATGTGCGCTATCGTCTCCGCCGGGGTCAAGGCTGCATAACCTGGCACCGGAAACTGCACTCCAACACCCGACGCAGTAGCACCAATGATGACAATCTTGCCCGCATACTTGGATACAGGAATTTTGTCGGTCAGCACATCAAAAAACGAGTCCTGAGCAAACGCAGGCTTGCCGTCACGACCCTTGTAAAACTGCGGCCACATGTACGCTGCAGCGTCCGTCTTGATCTTCAGCTTGCCAATCTGGACCGAATCCCCCACGTTGAGTTTGATATCTGCCGGGGACAGATTCAGGCTGTTCAACGATGCCAGCAGCGCCATCGATGGCAGCGCTTTGCCGTAGTAATTCACCAACAAAGGCTCAAAACGGACTGCCCCATCCACATCATTCATCTGGTTCAGATGTCCGATCCCAGCTGCCGCGCCGCCAATCGCCTCGATCGGCATCGTTGCACGCAATGCATATATAGAAAAGCCATTGCTTTCATCCAGAGCACTTGTCAGCGAATACGACGGCAACGGTTTGTCTGGTTTACCCAAAGGTTCGCCCAAGGTGAAAACCGCTGGCAACAGTACATTGCCGGCTCCCTGCACACTCTTGGCAAGCACTGCATCCGTATCAAGCGCCACCTCTGCTTCGGCAATCAGCTTGTTCAGCTGCTCGGTCTGGGCGCCGCCGTCAGGCGTTGCACCCAGCACGCTCTTCATCTTCTGGATATAGCCCAGACCCGGATCAACCTGCGGCTCGGAAAAGAAGGTGGTATAGACAATGGTCTTGGCCTTCGCGGAGGCCAGCTTATCAATCAGCTTCGCATGCACATCGCGCGGCCAGGGCCAGCGCCCCAGGTTGGCGATACTTTGGTCGTCGATCGCAATCACGGCTATGCGATCCGAAGGCTGCCGGGAACTGCTTGTACTCCCAAAGTCGTAAAAGCGTCGCTCTAACGCCACGAGAAAATCGGTCGTCGAATGGAAAACGATCACGGCTAACACAATCGCCACGCCTGCAAACCAGTCGGTACGCCAGAAAGAACCTGCCTTGGAAGAAGACTTCGCCACCATGATCCCCATAACCCGAATTAACACATCTCCCAGCGGCAAAGGCAGCTGGGCCGTGCATGGACGCCAAACATGCGACCAAGCCTCGTATTCTGCTACGTTATCAGAGGGGGCACCCGCTGGCAAGAAACTCCTAGCCTATGCACTGTGGCTTTTTCCACAAACCATCACGCCAAATGCAGTGACTACCCCTCGGCCATCACGCCGGTTTGGGTTGCTTGCTCTTGAGAAAATGACCCACGAGGAATACGAACGCGGCCCCCGATACACCCAATCCATAACCAATGATGGCATCCTGGGGCAGCAGATGCTTGATCGCAGGATCCGTATGTGCCATGGTTCCTGCAATCCATCCGAGCAACATTCCACCAATCGTGATAACCATCGGAAACCGGTCCATCAATCTCAATACCAGTTGGCTGCCGCCCACAATGATCGGAATGCTCACCAGCAAACCAAAAATCACCAGCGGTAGTTGATGTGTTGAACCCGCACCCGTAGCGGCGCCGGCAATTGCAATGACGTTGTCAACACTCATGACCAGGTCGGCAATGATGACCGTCTTTACCGCACCCCATAATTTGTCACTACCCGCAATGTTCGAATGCTCGTCCTCTTCCTCGGGTACCAGCAGTTTTATCCCGATCCAGAGCAAAAGAGCTGCCCCCACCAATTTCAGGTAAGGCAACTGCAGCAAAGTCAGCGCAAAGGCAATAAGGATGACTCGCAGCACAATGGCACCCGCGGTCCCCCACAGTATCCCTTTGGTACGCAATTTGTCAGGTAGCTGACGGCAAGCCAATGCAATGACGACGGCATTGTCTCCACCCAGCAAAATGTCGATCATGATGATTTGACCGACAGCAATCCAAAAGTTTGCGGTGAGAAATTCTTCCACAGTGATTCCCAAGTGTGCGGGGCGCGGCCCACAAAAGCAGAAGCCGGATTGTCCCTCAGGAAATCCGGCTTTTTCGAGAAAGTAGCCGCAGCATGCCGCAGCGGCCGTCTTTTATAGCATGGCTTTCAGCAGTTTTGCCATCTCTGACGGATTGCGCGTGACCTTGAACCCGCACTCCTCCATGACAGCCAGCTTGGCGTCCGCTGTATCGGCCCCACCAGAGATCAAGGCGCCCGCGTGCCCCATCCGCTTGCCAGCAGGTGCTGTCACCCCGGCGATGAACCCCACGATAGGCTTCTTCATATTGAGTTTGCACCAGCGCGCGGCCTCCGCTTCATCAGGTCCGCCGATTTCGCCAATCATGATGACGGCATCGGTATCCGGGTCGTCATTGAAGGCGCGCATCACATCGATGTGCTTCAGGCCGTTGATGGGGTCACCACCAATACCGACCGCAGACGACTGTCCCAAGCCGATCTCGGTCAACTGCGCCACCGCTTCGTACGTCAGGGTACCGGAGCGCGAAACCACACCAATGCGGCCCTTGCGGTGAATGTGGCCGGGCATGATGCCGATCTTGATTTCTTCCGGCGTAATAAGCCCCGGGCAGTTAGGGCCAAGCAGCAACGTCTTCTTGCCACCAGCCAGTTCCTTTGCCTTCATGCGGTTACGCACTTCCAGCATGTCGCGCACCGGAATGCCTTCGGTGATACAGATCGCCAGATCCAGGTCGGCTTCAACCGCTTCCCAGATGGCAGCCGCAGCGCCCGCTGGCGGCACATAGATCACCGACACCGTGGCACCGGTTTGCGCTGCAGCATCTTTCACCGAGGCAAAGATCGGAATATTGAAGATCGACTCGCCTGCCTTCTTGGGATTGACACCCGCGACAAAGCAGTTCTTGCCATTGGCGTATTCCTGGCACTTTTCAGTGTGGAATTGACCAGTCTTGCCAGTGATACCTTGGGTGATGACCTTGGTGTCTTTATTGATGTAGATGGACATATTTATTCCTAATCAGTTGGGGTCAGAGCACATTGCTTCGCAAGTGGTCTGACCCGCAAAATTATTTTGCTACCGCTTTAACTGCTGCCTGGGCTGCCTCTGCCATGGTGTCCACGGAAATGATGGGCAAACCGCTTTCCTTCAGCATCTTCTTGCCCAGATCTTCATTGGTGCCTTTCATGCGCACGACCAGTGGCACGTTCAGGTTGGTGGCCCTGCAGGCAGCAATCACGCCGGTGGCGATGGTGTCGCACTTCATGATGCCGCCAAAAATATTGACCAGGATCGCCTTGACCTTGGGGTTCTTCAACATGATCTTGAAGGCT
>CAJBVC010000560.1 GCA_903958915.1 uncultured beta proteobacterium | reverse complement strand
GGCATCAGGCGGCCCAGGATCGAATGCTGGCACAGCATGGCAAACAGTTCACCGGTCATGTAGGTTGAAAAATGCACCAGCCGTCCCTCCCGCACCGAAACCCATTTTGAATGGGTACCCGGTAACACCATGCAGCAGCGCTCGGCCCACCGCGGGTTTTCGGTCAAGGCACCGGCAATCTGGATTTCCTCACCACGCATCACATCGGGAATCTGTCCGGGCTGATCGAACAGCACGCCGGGGGCAATGGCGATATCCGGGCCAAGTCCGCTGGGCACCTGCACATGTTGCTGGGCAAGCGCTCGGATGTCTGCCGGGCATCGCACATACGGCGCCTCGCGCCACCCCTGCGCGCTGCCGACCATGCCGCTAGCCACCACGGCCAGCGTTGGCCAGCGCCGTACCCAATCACCCGCGATTGCTTCAAAAGCCTGCTCGAATCCGGGCACGCCAGCCGCCGGCAGGTGCTGAATGCCGTGGCTTGATTGCCGGGTATCGATGACCTTGGCGTTCTGCATCAAAAACGCGCGCACGCTCGAAGTGCCCCAGTCCAGGGCCAGCAGGTAGTCAGAAGAGTGGCTCACCACTCGGCGACCGCGCCGTCGGCATGGCGCCAGACCGGGTTGCGCCAGTCGGTAGCGTCTTTGCTGCGTTCGACGACCAGGGCTTCATCGATTTCCACGCCCAGTCCCGGCTTGGTCGGGGGCAGCATGTAGCCGTCGTGGAACTGGAAGTCCTCCTTGTTGCGCACGTAGTCCAGCAGCTCGGCGCCCTGGTTGTAATGGATGCCCATGCTTTGTTCCTGCAGGACGGCATTGCGCGCCACAAAATCCACATGCAGACAGGAGGCGAGTGCCAGGGGACCCAGCGGGCAGTGCGGCGCAAAGCCGACGTCGAAGGCTTCGGCCATGGCAGCGATCTTGTGGCACTCGGTGATGCCACCCGCGTGTGACAGGTCGGGCTGGACAATCGAAATCCCACCATTGACCAGCACCCGCTTGAAATCGAAACGCGAAAACATGCGCTCACCGGCGGCCAGCGGAATGTGCGTCATCTCGGCCAGGCGTGGGTAGTATTCGGCCTGCTCGGCCAGCACCGGTTCTTCGATGAACAGCGGTCGGTAGGGTTCGAGCTCCTTGATCAGCACGCGGGCCATCGGTGCGGCCACGCGGCCGTGAAAATCGAGCCCGAATTCAATGGTATTGCCGAACGCGGCGCGAATTTCGGCCACCACCGCCACTGCCGCATCGACCGTGCGGCTGTTGTCGATCAATCCCATTTCCTCGCAACCGTTGAGTTTGAAGGTGTCGAACCCGATCGCCTGCAGCGTGCGGATGTTGGCGATGACATCGGCCGGGCGGTCACCTCCAACCCAGCTGTACATCTTCATGCGGTCGCGCACCAGGCCGCCGAGCAACGCGTAGACCGGCGCGCCGAGCACCTTGCCCTTGATGTCCCATAGGGCCTGATCAATGCCGGCAATGGCGCTCATCAGAATCGGGCCACCGCGGTAGAAACCGCCGCGGTACATCGTTTGCCAGAGGTCGTTGATACGCGATGGGTCGCGGCCGATCAGGTATTCCGAGAGCTCATCGACTGCGGCTTGCACCGTCCTGGCCCGGCCCTCGATGACCGGTTCGCCCCAACCGCTGACACCTTCGTCGGTCTCGATCTTCAGGAACATCCAGCGCGGTGGCACACGGTAGGTGGTCAGCTTGGTGATTTTCATGGCCCACTACCCTTTGACCGCACCCATGGTCAGACCCTTGACCACGTACTTCTGGAAAATCATGGTCAGCACGATGGCCGGTGCCATGATCGCCACCGCAGCGGCCATCACGCCACCCCAATCCACCTCAGCATACGACAGGAAGTTGTAAACGGCGATCGGCAGGGTTTTGGTGCGCTCCATGCTGAGCACTTGCGAGAACATGAAGTTGTTCCAGGAGAAGATGAACGACAGCGTGGTGGCGGTGATGATGCCGGGGCCTGAAAGCGGCAGAATGATTTTGATAAACGCCATCTGTCGCGTGGCGCCGTCGACCATGGCCGATTCTTCGAGCTCGCGCGGGATGGTGCTGAAATAGGTGGTCATGATCCAGACCACGATCGGTAACGCGATCAACATGTGCGAGAGGATCAGCGCGACATAGCTGTCCATCAAGTTGAGTCGCGAGAAGATGATGTACCAGGGCATCAGGAAGGAAATGCCGGGCATCAGGCGCGCCAACAGGATGAAGACGGCGAGTTTGTTCTGGGCGAAGCGCGAAATGGAGTAGGCCGCCGGCAACCCCAGCAGGAGTGAAAGACCGACGGCAAATGTGCCGACGATGGTTGAGTTGAGGAAGTACTTCAGGAAATCTTGTTCCTCAAACACCTTGCGGTAATTTTGCAGCGTTGGTTCGAAAAACAGTTTGGGCGGCCAGGAAATGATGTCGACCTGTGTCTTGAACGACGAGGTCAGCATCCACAGGAACGGGAACAGCACGATCAGCGCAATCGCCATCACCAGCACGTAAAACAGGAGGGTAGGAAGGAATTTTTTCTTCATGGCAGCTTCCTTTAGCTTTCGCTGGATGCGCGCAGTTTCATGATGCCCAGACTGCACAACAGCACCACCAGGAATAGCGCCACCAGGATGACCGACGACTGACCCATACGGAAATACTCGAAGCTGTACTTGAACCCCATGATGTTGAGCGTCTCCGACGCATAACCGGGGCCGCCGCCGGTCATCGCGAAGATGATGTCGAAGGTCTTGAGCGCATCGATCAGCCGCAGGATCATCGCTGTCAGAATGACCGGCATCACCATCGGGATGGTGACATAGGACAGAATCTGCCACTCGCTGGCACCGTCCACGCGTGCCGCTTCGACCGGTTCCTCGGAAAGTCCGGCCAGGCCAGCGAGCACGATCAGGGTGATCATCGGCGTCCACTGCCAGACGTCCACCAACACCAGTGACGCAATGACAGTGTTCTCACTTGACACCCAGCGTCCTTGCGGCAACCCGAGGGCGTTGAGGGCAAAATTCAGCAGTCCGATGGTCGGGTCGTAGAAAAGATTGAAGACGATACCCACCGCCACTGGCGTGGCCACCAGCGGCAGCAACAGCAGCAGCTTGGCGATGCTCTTGCCGACAAAAGCGCGGTTCAGAATCAGTGCAATGGCAACGCCGAGCACGACCTCGATGGCCACTGCAAACAAAGTGAAAGTAAAGGTGCGCCCCAGTGCCTGCAAAAAACGTGGCTCGGAGAAAACGCGAAAGTAGCTGTTAAGTCCTACAAAGGCCGGCTCCATCCCGGAGGTGAGATTCCAGTTGGTAAAGCTCAGGTACAGCGTGTAGAGAATCGGAAACACCATCAGCAACGCGATGAAGACGATCGCCGGAAGCGGAAACAGTATCTGCAAATTCCGTTCGGTAAAGCTCGGTTTGCTCATGGCGTGCCTTCTGTGCGAAAGTTCTGGTGTGCGATCTCCACCTGGCTTGCACGCCGTCTAGCGCTGTAGACGGCGCGCCTGCTAGTCAAGCGGCTTTGTGCTTATTTGCCGAACTCGCCGCTGTCTTGCAGCAACTCGTTAACGCGCTTGACTTTTTCCTGGGCGATCTGTTCAAGCTTGGTGGAAGTGCCTTTGGTGTTGATTGACTCGATGATGACTTCACCAATGAGGTCGCGCGCTTCGCCCACAGCACTCATGTAGGGCCGGTCCACCGGCGTGCCGTTCTTGGCAGCAAAGGCGCGCGTCTCGATCAGACCAGGATTCATCTTGCTGCGCACAACCTGGTCGTCCCATACCGACGAGCGTGCCATGGTGATGTTGCCCATCATGCCCTTGATCGCCATTTCCTTGCTGGAAGCCCAGTCCAGGAACTTCATGGCCAGGTCTTTTTTCTTGGACTGGCTGGCCACAGAGATACCCCAGGAGGACACGATGAAAGGCGCATTGGTCTTGGGTCCGGCCGGGAAGTTGGCAATGTCAAAGTTGGCCACGGGGATTTGTGTCTTGGACTGATCGACGATCTGGCCATAGAACACGGAGGCGTCGGTCCACATCGCGACCTTGCCAGCCTGGAACAGCGGCATGATGTTTTCCCACGACATCGATGTCACGCCTTTGGGGCCATAGCTGCCGAGCATTCTTCCGTAGAAACGTGTTGCGTCGATGGCAGGTTTGGAGTTGAAGACCGCAGCGCCATTCTCAAGATATTGGCCGCCATAGTTGAAAACATAGCTCGAGAGCTGCGTGACAGCGGCCGCACCCTTGCCACGTGAGGCAAAGCCTGCAACGCTTTCGGAATTGAGCTTCTGGGCGGCTGCTTCCAGTTCCGTGAAGTTGGTCGGGACTTTCAACCCCGCTTGCTGCAGCAGGTCCTTGCGGTAGTAGAGCACTTGCCACTCGGTGACCAGCGGCACGATGTAGGGCTTGCCGCCAAACGAGGCGGCGTTCATGATGTTTTTCGGATAGTCGCCGAAATCGTAGTCGGTCAACGGCGCGTACCAGCCGTTCTTGGAGAACATCTTGCCTTCCTGGAGGGGGCGCGTCATGAACACGTCGACGGTGGACGATTTGGTGGCGAATTCGGTGGTGAGCTTCTGCGTTAGCTGGCCTTCCTGCAGGCTTTCCACATTGACCTTGATACCCGTGTTCTTCTCGAACAGGGGAATCGACAGCTTCAGCAACTCACCGAAAGGGTGGTTGGCCACCAGCACGCGGATTTCACCCGCTTGCGCCATGGCACCTGCACAAACGCACAGAGAAGACAGTGCCACCACGATT
>CAJBVC010000559.1 GCA_903958915.1 uncultured beta proteobacterium | reverse complement strand
TGCGCCGGTCAGGGCCTACACGATTTTCTGGATTGAGATTAGCCATGACTGACAAAGTTGATTACCGCAGCACCCTGAACCTGCCCGACACCCCTTTTCCCATGCGTGGCGACCTACCCAAGCGAGAGCCGGGCTGGGTCAAAGACTGGAACGCGCACGGCCTTTACAAGAAACTGCGCGAGCACCGTAAAGGCGCCCCCCTGTTTGTGCTGCACTATGGCCCGCCGTACGCCACCGGCAAGGTGCACATCGGCCACGCGCTGAACAAGGTCCTCAAGGACATGATCGTCAAGAGCAAACAGCTCGGCGGATTCGATGCGCAATACATCCCCGGCTGGGACTGCCACGGTTTGCCGATCGAAAACGCCATCGAAAAACTGCATGGCCGCAACCTGAGCCGTGACGACATGCAGGCCAAGAGCCGCGCATTCGCCACCGAGCAAATCGACCAGCAGCGCGAAGACTTCAAGCGCCTGGGCGTGCTGGGCGACTGGGAACGCCCCTACCGCACCATGGACCCTGCCAACGAGGGCGGCCAGATCCGCGCCTTCAAGCGCGTGATCGAGCGCGGCTTTGTTTACCGTGGATTGAAGCCCGTGTACTGGTGCTTTGACTGTGGCTCGTCCCTGGCCGAGTTCGAGATCGAATATGCCGACAAGAAGAGCGACACCCTGGACGTGGCGTTTGAAGCGGCAGACAAGCAGGCACTGTTGCAGGCATTCCTGCCCGGCAATCTGGCGGATCATCCTTCTGCCACCCTGGTTGCATCCCGGCTGGAGGCCAAGAAAGCCTTTGTTGTGATCTGGACCACCACCGCCTGGACCATCCCCGCCAACCAGGCGCTCAATGCCCACCCCGAACTGACTTATGCGCTGGTGGACACGCCGCGCGGCTTACTGGTGCTGGCCGACACGCTGGTCGAGAAGTGTCTGGAACGTTATGGAACCACCGGCACGGTCATCGCTACAACCAACGGCAAGCAACTCGCCGGTCTGAATTTCAAGCACCCGCTGTACGACGTGCACCCCGGCTAAGCACGCCTGTCCCCGGTGTATCTGGCAGACTATGTGAGCGACTCCGACGGCACCGGCATCGTGCACTCCGCTCCCGCCTATGGGGTAGATGACTTCAACAGCTGCGTGGCCCATGGTCTGAAATACGACGACATCCTCAACCCGGTTCAGGGCAACGGCAGCTACACCGAAGACCTGCCGCTGTTTGGCGGCCTGAACATCTGGAAAGCCTGCCCGCGCATCCTTGAAGTGCTGGGCCAAAGCGACCGCCTGATGGCCACACAGCCCATCGTTCACAGCTACCCGCACTGCTGGCGCCACAAGACGCCGGTGATCTACCGTGCGGCCGCGCAATGGTTCATCCGTATGGATGAAGGCCCGGGAGTATTCACGACCGACAAGGCCCCCAAGACCTTACGCCAGCTCGCGCTGGACGCGATCGACCAGACACAGTTTTACCCCGAGAATGGCAAGACCCGCCTGCGCGACATGATTGCCAATCGGCCCGACTGGTGCATCAGCCGCCAGCGCAGTTGGGGCGTGCCGGTGCCCTTCTTCCTGCACAAGGACTCGGGCGAACTGCATCCCAACACCATGGCGATCCTGGACCGGGCGGCCGACATTGTGGAAAAAGGCGGCATCGAGGCCTGGAGCCGCGTCACTGCGCAAGACATTCTGGGTGCAACGGATGCCGAGCACTACAGCAAGAGCACCGACATTCTGGAGGTGTGGTTTGACTCGGGCTCTACCTTTCAGCACGTGCTGCGCGGCAGCCACAAGGATGCGTATGCACGCCCGCCGTTCCATTCGGAAGGCCCCGAAGCAGATTTGTATCTGGAAGGCCACGACCAGCACCGGGGCTGGTTCCACAGCTCGTTGTTGCTGGGCTGCGCCCTGTATGACCGCGCACCCTACCGCGGCTTGCTGACCCACGGCTTTGCCACCGACGGCCAGGGCCGCAAAATGAGCAAGAGCATGGGCAACACGGTGGACCCGCAAACGGTGACCACCAAAATGGGCGCAGAAATTGTGCGCCTGTGGGTAGCCGCGACCGACTACTCCGGCGACCTGAATATTGACGACAAAATCCTGGCACGCGTGGTGGACACCTACCGCCGGGTGCGCAATACGCTGAAATTCCTGCTGGCCAACGTGAGCGACTTTGACCCGGCCAAGGACATGATTGCGGCCGACCAGTTGTTGGAGATTGACCGCTACGCACTGAGCCGCGCGGCGCAGTTGCAAGCCGACATTCTGGCGCACTTCAATGTGTATGAGTTCCACCCCGTGGTCTCCAATCTGCAGATCTATTGCAGCGAGGACCTG
>CAJBVC010000558.1 GCA_903958915.1 uncultured beta proteobacterium | reverse complement strand
TGCCTGGCAAAAGTCATCGGACCTCCAGAAGGCCAAGGACATGCGCTCGGCCATTGCGGTGCTGGAAAAAGTGGCGAAGGACTGGGAGCATCCCACCGATACGGCACAAGGTTTCGAGAGACAGCTTCAGTACGACCGTAGTGAGTTGGCCAAGGCCGACCAGTACAAGCAGCGCGGGCATCAGCTCGAGGAGGCGCGCCAACTCGCGCAGGCGATCGAGAACTACGCCGCCAGTCTGGCCATCCAGCGCGACGATGCACTGGAGAACCACGTCAAGCAGCTCAAGACTGCGCTGGCTGAACAACAGGCACGCTTTGCCCGCGCCAAGTACCTGCGTGAGCAGGGAGAGAGCCTGCGCCAGTCGATGCAACTGGCCGAAGCGATTGCCGCATTCCGGCAGAGCCTGGAACTGGTGCCCGACCCGAATCTGGAGCAGTACATCCACACTGTGGAGCAGCAACTCGCACTGCAGCAGCGCCGGGAAACTGCACAACGCTTGCGCAACGAAGGCAGCGCGCTGGAGCACGATAGAAAGATTCGCGAGGCGATCGGAAAGTACCAGGAAAGCCTGCGCTATGTGCCCGACAGGAACCTGGAGGTTTACATCGCTGCGCTGGAGAAAGCCCTACAGCCCACGCCACAACCCACGCCACAGCCCACTCCGCAACCCCAGCCCGTATCGGTAGCACGTGTTGACGTCACAGGCAGCTGGCGCCACCATGCAGAGGGCACCTGGACGATTACCAGAACCAGCAGCGGGGGCTGGTTCGCGCAGGAAAGTGGGTTGGGCAACGCCAGCGGGCCGGGGCACTGGACAGCCGCGGGTACCTTCCGCATTGACTACGTTACGCGCGACGGCGCTATCAAAGGCTACTACGACATTGGCTTTGCACCCGATGGTCGCAGCGGGAATGGCACCGTGCGCGAACTGACCGGGCCCATGCGCACGGGTAACAGCCACTGGGAACGCATCGGTGCCGCGCCGGCAGCGACCGACACGGCCAGCGCGCCGGCACCCACCGGCAAGCCCAATGTGGTGTTTGACAACGGCAATATTGGTGGGGTGGACAACAAGCCGACCCGAGCGACGACGTTTAGCATCAGCCAGACCAAGACCATCACGAAGATCGTCGATTACCACTGGAACAATGGTCGTGGTACATCGCAAACCGGCTCGATCGCCCTGCGCGATGCCCAGGGGCGCACCTGGGGCCCGTGGCGCACCTCTGGAACGCCGGGACAGGGAGGTGTGCCCAATGCCTATTGGACCGCAACGCCGAATGTCCGGCTTCCGCCGGGCAATTACACCGTCATCGACTCGGACCCCGCCACCTGGGCGCAAAACAGTGGGTCCCAGGGGGCCGGTCATACCCGCATTGAAGGCCACTGACCCGACGCGCGTCGTCTTAACTGGTCTAATATGGTAGCCAGATGAGGAATCAAGTATGAAACGCATTTCCACAGTTGCCGCCTTGCTGGCGCTGCTGCTGCCGCTGTGTGCCCAGGCGCAGCTTTCCGCGCCCATTGCCGGTGGCACCGGTGTTCCGTCGGGAAGCGGCGCCGGTGTGCACAGCCCCAACAGCCCGTTTGCGCCACTGCAGGAGCGCTCCGACGTATTGCCCTGGTCGGTGCTGACCAGCGTCAAGACCCGCGTGGACAAGAATCGCATCCTGCCCGTATTCCCGGCCGAAGTGCAGGCGCTCAACAAGAAGAGCCAGCGCGTGCAGGGTTTCATGATGCCGCTGGAGCCGGGCGAGAAGCAGCGCCACTTCCTGCTCAGCTCGGTGCCGATGAGTTGTTCGTTTTGCACCCCCGGTGGTCCGGAGAGCATGGTCGAAGTCAAAACCAAAACGCCGGTGAAATACACCATGGAACCGGTGGTGGTGGAAGGCCAGTTCGCCGTGCTGCAGGACGACCCCTATGGGCTTTACTACCGGGTGACTGACGGCGTTGCGGTCAAGTAGACAGGCCTGCGCATGAACCCGTTGGTGGTTTCTGCGCTATTGCCGGTCGTTATTCTGGTTGCTATCGGTTTCATAGCTGCTCGCGCACGATTGGTGGGCGCTGCAGGCATAAAAGACCTCTCAAGTTTGGTGTTCATGGTGCTCACCCCGGCGTTGTTGTTTCGCACCATGAGCACGGTGCACCTGGAGCGGCTGGACTTTGCGCCCATTGCCGCCTACTTTGCGGCAGCTTTCATTGTCTTTTTTGGCGTACTGGTGCTGCGCGGCTTCAGTCGGCAGTCAGCGGTGCTGGCTCTGGCGGCCACCTTCAGCAATACGGTGATGATCGGCATTCCCCTGGTGGGTTTGGCGTTTGGCGATGCGGGTGTGGTCATTCTGTTGACGCTGGTGTCGGTGCATGCGCTGGTGCTGCTCACCAGCGCGACCATCGTGCTCGAACTGGCGGTGGCCCGCGAGGCGGCGCGCGGCAGCCCCACAGGCGGACAGGGTGCGTTGCGCACCGTGGCCATGGCGGCGCGCAATGCCATCATCCACCC
>CAJBVC010000557.1 GCA_903958915.1 uncultured beta proteobacterium | reverse complement strand
TCGGCAAGCGCTGCCACCACTTCCTCGCCGGGGCGATGCTTGGACAGGTAGGCATCGGCACCGGCCTCAAATACCTCGGGTTCCGGGAACCAATGCTCGGCACCCGTGATCGCCACAATGGCCAATTGTGGATAACGACGACGCAAACGGCGAATACTGCTCAGACCGTCAAGACGCGGCATCGACAGATCGGTGATGACGGCATCCGCCGACGAAGTGAGCGCCTTGTTCCATAGTTCCAACCCATCGCGACTCTACTCGATGCGACCAATCCAGGGGATGTTCTCAAACAGCAGGCGCAGGCCATCGAGCACCAAGGGGTGGTCATCAGCGATGATCAGGGTGAACTTCTTTGGGACGTGAATGGGTGCGGTCATGGTCACTTTGTCGGTTTGTCCACGGCCTGATCCCGACTAGGCGACACAGACCCGCTTGGCAGGTGCAAGCGCATGTAGGTTCCGCGCCCCGGAGAACTGGTGACCTCCATCTGCCAGCCCTGTTTCTGTGCGAAATGGCGGGCGATGGTGAGCCCGAGGCCACTGTGGGTGTTGACCTCCTGCCGCGGACTGGCCTGAACTCCGTTATCCAGTAATTTCGCTGAGAAACCGCCGCCGTTGTCTACGATGTCAATCCGGTCCCCCAACTTGCCGCGAAATGCCACCACTACGCGTGGTCTGGAGGTGTTGTGGTCATGGTATTGAAGGGCATTGCTTACGAGATTGCGCAGCACGGGCAACATGAGCGCGGGGTCATGTACCACCGCTCGGCCACTGCCGTGGATGCGAATTTCCACTCCGGCAATGGCGGCTGCGCCAGCAAAATTTTCTCGCAGTCTCTTCGCAAGGGGTGCAATCGGTTGTTTGCGGCAGCGAACGACAACACTATTGTTGTCGAGTAAAGCGAGCTCAAGGGCCTTGTCCAACATCTCGGTGACCTGGTCGAGCGCCAGGTTGATCTGCTCTGCCATCAGCAGTGAGCGATGAGCCTCGTCAACGCCAAGATTCGCAGCGCCGATGCGCACGGCCGCAGAGTAGTAGCGTAGCGCGCCCAGCGGTTGGCGCAGATCATGACCGACTAGCTTGAGCAGGTGGTCGCGAAAGACCTGAATTTCTTCGGCGCGCAACTGTTGGTGTCGTTCGCTTTCGCCACGCAGCCAAGTTACACGGTGCAGATGCGCTTGACCGACCCTGGCGTAGTGTGAAAGTGCAATCAGCCCAAACAGCAAAATGGGCGCATAAATTTGATCGAGGTCTGGGGCGTCGAACCACCACCGCAGCACCATGAACTGTAAGCCCAAGGCAACCGACATCAGCACGGTTCCCTCCAGTCTGGCACTGAGGAAGGCGTAATAGACGGCAACCGTGACCATATACACCGCGAGCAGTAAGTCCAGCGTCAAGTGCTCTGTGAAATACGGATGGTGGTAGGTGGCGATCAGCAGGTTGTTGACGACCATGCTGAATAGGACGAAGCCTTGAGTTCCCCTGGGCTCCCGGCCGTTCGAGAAACAATGGAAGAACGCAGCAACCAGCGTCATCATGAACAGTGCACGCAGACCGATTCGCAAGGCGTTGAGCTCTTGTACATCGAGCAACTTGAGTAAGTCGATGACGAGAAAGATGGCTTCCAGGGCGAATATCAGTGCAATCGTGTAGCGGTCGTGGCGCAAAAAGACGCTTTCGGACTCCGCACGAAAGTGGGCTTCAACTCCCGCGTTCTTAAACTTTCCGCTAAACCTGTGCGTGTTTGGTCCGGCTTCCCGCTTGGGATTGGTGCCACGGGGTGGCACGGCTGCCGGAATATGCATTGCGATCCCTCCAGAGGAATGCAGGCTGATCTTAAGGCACGGGCGGGCAAGTGTTTCGGCTTGCCCGCCAGGAGATCACTTGAAGAACCCTTTGGCCTTCATGCGGTCACAAGCATTCTCTCGGGCTGCCGGCAGCACCACGCCCTTCTCCTGGGCACGTGCATCCAAGGTCTGGTGCTGCTCGCTTTGCCTGGCCTTGCACTCCTCATACGATTTGGCGGAAATCATGCTTGCGTGATGGGCGGAACGTTCCTGGGCTGTCATGAGCGTCCAGCCACGGGTGTTGTTCTGGTTGAATTTGAATTGCATACCCTTGCCGTAACCGGGCCCCATGCTGGAACCCTGAGCGGCGGACGTTTGGGCGCCCACCAAAGCACTAGCAGTGGCGCACAGCAACAGGGCTGCTGTCATGTGAAGAAGTTTCATTACCGTTTCCCCCAATTGATTAAGAGGGATCGGGTAACCCCTCTGCATTCATCGTATGACGCTGCCATGTGATTGGAAATACGCCCGGGAGCGTATTTTGCGGACCCACCTGGTAGCAGTCGGAAAATAGTAGTCAAACCAGCTTCAAGCCCTTGTGGAATGTGCGTAGTCAGCTATCAGTTTGAGAGCAATCGATGCGGCAACGGCTCCTTGCCGCAGGCTGTCATGGGGTCAACCGCGTTCCATGGGCGTAGTGATGATCAGCTGATAGTCAGCCACACTCATGTATTGCGGCACATAGGTGACGCCCTGAAGTGCAAGGTTGCTGACAAACGAACGCAAGTGGTTGCGCGAGCCCTTTAGCAAGTTCTGATACACCAGCACGATGTCCTGGTTGTCGATACCGAGCAGTGCCTTGTTGATGTCGATCATGTCAATTTCTTCAATGGCCGCACCCACCTTGAGGGCGTCGATCAGCGAAATCGCTCCCGCTGCAGCCAACTGTGTGTACAGACCTTGCAGTATCGTGTTCTGAAACAGCCCTGCAGCCAATGTTGCCGCCGGGTCAATCAGGCTGTAGCGCAGCAGCAACTGGCGCACCGCTTCAGCATGGGTGGCCTCGCTGTTGGCAATGCTGCCAAAGGCCCGGACACTGGTGCTCCATCGCACATCGAGCAGCGCATAGACATCGTGGGCAAGTTTTTCTTCCTCGCGCATGAAGGCCAGTGAATCCTTTTCGGCCACACTCAGCGCCTCCAGCGGAAGAGCCGCCAGCGACAGCCCCAGTGCGGTGCTATCGAAGCTGGAATAACCGCTTGCATCGACAACCAGCGCGGGTCCTGCGCTGGCCACAGGGCTGACATTGTCGCTGCCCCCGCATGCGCTCACAACAAGCGCTGCCAGTAATGCGACTGCGAGTTTTGTTAATTTTGTTTTCATGGTTTTCTCGATAAGTGAAGAGTTTTCAAACGAGCGGCGCTGGATTAATTCCTGACCTTCCAGCTACCATCGGTCTGTCGGCACGCGGTTCCGAAGATCGTGTCTTTTTTACCAGCCACAATTGCTTCGATGGTGTACTCACGACAGGGGCCATTGGCAGCCTCGATGGTTCGGGTTGGCACCACCACATACTGATTGCCGCTATCCGGGTTGGTCCAGGACGTGGGCACCCCGGTTCTTACGGTTTCCAGCGTCCTTGCTGTTTTTAGTCGGTCAACCTCGGCCATGGAATGCCCAACAGATCCACCGATCGCTGCCCCAACCAGGGTTCCGACAATGATCGCCGAGGTGCGCCCGTGCCCGCCACCCAGCTGTGAGCCGAGCACGCCGCCAAGTACCCCACCGACTACCATGCCAGCCTGTTCTTGCTGGCTTTGATAGTTGGCACACCCCGCCATCAACATGGCACAGGCACCCACAATACTCGCCGTTTTGATGGCATTCATTTCGACTCCCGGTTTACTTCGGTAGGCCCGTGCCAGGCTCATGAATGGCTTGAGCAGGCTGTCCCTTCGGGGCGGTCTTTTTGGGAGCGGCCTTTGCCGGTGTACCCGCCTTGGTGCCCGCTGCCGTTGGTGCACCGACACCGGTCCCATCTTTTACAGGCACCCCTGTGCCGGCGCCGGCCCCAGCAGGGGCGCCAGCTCCAGTGCCATCTTTTGCAGGTACACCCGTACCTGTTGCTCCGCCAGCTGCCTTGCCTCCGCTACCCTGGGCGAACGCGCCAGTCGTTACGGCAAGCAACGCGGCAGTCACCACAGCTACTACTTTGGCTTTCATGATCATCTCCTAGCAAGTGAGAGATCGGGTTGATCCCTCTGCATTCATCGTATGCAACAGTGCTGCAATAGGAAATACGCTCTGGAGCGACTTTTGAGAATGAAGCGCATATGCGTAATGGCGTAATGGCGCAATCAACCCATTCAAGGTTT
>CAJBVC010000556.1 GCA_903958915.1 uncultured beta proteobacterium | reverse complement strand
CTTGAAGGCGGCACTTCGCAGTACCGCGTCGTCAGCTTTGATGAAGGTCTGCTGCGCTACGAAAATGAGAGCTGCTTACGCAATGCCATTGCGGTGTTTGAGCACAATCGGCTTCATATCTCGGTGGATGGGCGCAATTTTGAATTTGCGGAAGTGTCGGCCTTTCCCCAGGCGGATGCCCAGAAGGACGCACGCCGGGCGCGCTCACCCGTCGCCGGAAAAGTCACCCAACTGCGTGTGGCCGTGGGCGACGCGGTGCTGGAAGGGCAGCAACTGGTGTGTGTGGAGGCCATGAAGATGGAGATGTGGGTGTGCGCCGAAGGCGCTGGCCAGGTTGCCGCCATCCATGCCAAGGCAGGCGACCAGGTGGAATCAGCCGCCTTGCTCGTGGAACTGGAAATTACCCCCAAGGAGTCATGATGGAAAAAGCTATTCTCACCTGCGCGTTGACGGGGGTTCTGACCAACCCGAAGCAGCATCCTGTGCCGGTGACCCCTGCACAGATGGCCGCTGAGGCGCGCGACGCGTTCAATGCGGGTACGAGCATCATGCACGTGCACATTCGCATGCAAGAGGAAGGTTTCGGTCACATGCCATCGTGGGACCCGGATGTGGCCGAAAAAGTGGTCGATGCCATTCGCGAAGCTTGCCCCGGGGTCATCATCAACCTGACGACTGGTGTGGTCGGCAAGGACATCTCCGGCCCGCTGAACTGCATTCGACGCGTCAAACCGGAAATCGCGGCCTGCAATGCCGGCAGCCTCAATTACCTCAAGATCAAGGAGGACGGCAGCTGGGCCTGGCCACCCATGGTGTTTGACAATCCGGTTGCCAAAGTGCAGCAGTTTCTGGACGTAATGTCTGAATGTGGAACACACCCGGAGTTTGAGTGTTTTGATGTTGGCATCGTGCGGTCGGTCACCATGTATCTGAAGAACGGCATGCTCAAACCCGACATGGGCTGTGCCGAGTACAACCTGGTCATGGGAGTGGCATCGGGCATGCCCTGTGACGCCAACTTGCTGGCTTTGCTGCCCCAATGGATGGCGCCAGACAGCATCTGGCAAGCCACGCTGATCGGTCGCGCTGAAATCTGGCCTGTGCACCAGAAAACGGCCGAGTTGGGCGGCATGCTGCGAACCGGTCTGGAAGATACCTTCTATCTCCCCAACGGCGAGCGCGCCTCGGGCAACGGTGTTTTGATAGCGGAATTGGCAGCTTGTGCAGAAAAGGCAGGTCGCGGTGTGGCAAGTCCCGCAGAGGCACGCCAGATGCTGGGTCTGCGCGGTTAAGCTCCCACGCGAGAAACCAAATTTGCTGTGCTAGAATTCGCGCCTCAGCGGCTGTAGCTCAGTTGGATAGAGTATCTGGCTACGAACCAGAGGGTCGTGGGTTCAATTCCTGCCAGCCGCACCAAACGTCAAGCCCTGGAACAGCAATGTTCCGGGGCTTTTTCGTATCCCGGTGCAACGATCATGAGCAAAGCATTCACCAAAGAGTCAGAATCAGACGATGATGAGCTGCAACTGCCCGCACTTCCGGCGGGCGGCAAGAACTACATCTCGCCTGCAGGGTATGCACGCTTGCGCGACGAATTGCTGGAGCTGATCGACAGCGAGCGGCCCAAAATTGTCGATGTGGTGCATTGGGCGGCCAGCAATGGAGATCGCTCGGAAAATGGGGATTATCTGTACGGCAAGAAGCGACTGCGGGAAATTGACCGGCGCATCCGGTTCCTGACCAAACGCCTGGAAATTGCCGAGGTGGTCGATCCCACGGTGCACCATGGCAATTCGCAGGTATTTTTTGGAGCCACGGTGACCTACGTGGAAGACAACGGGGTCGAGCGCACTGTCACCATCAAGGGTATTGACGAGGCCAACAGTGCGCAGGGTGAGGTCAGCTGGATATCGCCGATCGCACGTACCCTGTTGAAGTCCCGCGAAGGCGATGTGCTCAAATTGGTGATGCCCGATCGGGTCGCCGAGATTGAAGTGCTGGCAGTCAGTTATCCGGCCAAAGGCCCGGCCTAGACTTGCGCTAGCTCTGCAGTGCGAACGGCACTGAGTACGGACGGTGTTCTGCGCAAATGACGCAGAGCGACCTCGAGGTGGGCGATGTCACGAACGGCCACGACAAAATGCAGGTCGGTGGCGTCTTGCGCGGTATCGTGCCCCATTTCGATATGGACGATATCCGCCTCCGCCTTGGCCAGCGCTTCGGCAACTTTGGCCAGAACGCCTTTGCCGTTTTTGGCGG
>CAJBVC010000555.1 GCA_903958915.1 uncultured beta proteobacterium | reverse complement strand
GCTGCACGCCTGGCGCCTGAAGGTGAAGGCGGCGCGGACTGCCTGACAGGCTCAGGAGCAGTGCGCGCCCGGCGACTGCTCCTGATTTGCTAGCTGGTCACGCTTATGCAACGGGCGCTGCAGGCTATTTTGCTCGGGGCTCCGCAGCATCTTGTCCATCGAGTCTATCCAGAATAGTCAACGCCTTGTGCACATCTCCTGTGGCGGCCATGGCACGGAAATGGTTTGCGGTATCCCAGCTGAATTGCGCCTGGACCGCCGTCTGCTCGGCCAGTAAGGCCTCCTGCTGGCTCAGGTCTTCGAAGAAAGAAACCCGGCCCGGCCATTCTTCTTGATGTGGTACATCGCCACATCCGCCGCGTGCAATAGGTCGGTCAATGCCGTGCCATGCGTCGGGTAGCGTGCCAAACCCATGCTGGCACCCACACGCAGCGGGGTTCCCTGGAACATGAGCGGTTCGCAGTTGGCCGCCAACAATCGTCGGCAGATGGCTTCCAATTCCACACGGTCATGCGGTTCAACGATGGGGACCACAAATCCATCACCGCCCACCCGGGCCACGATATCACTCGTTCGCATCTGAGCCGTCAACCGCCGGGCGACTTCCACCAGCATCGCGTCCCCGGCTGCGTGGCCATGCAAATCGTTGATGGGCTTGAATTTGTCGAGGTCGATCAGGATGACCGTGCGCTGACGCTGCAGTATCAACAGCTCCTGCGCCCGCACTGCCAGCCCGCCACGGTTGTAGATGCCCGTCAGGGGGTCGGCCAGAAAACTGGTGTAAGGAACCATCGACTCGCCAGCGGCCACGGTCCGCAAAACTGCGGCCGGCGCCGGCAACCCGGTTTGCGCACAAACTTGGGCCGACCGGCAGATCAGCCCCAGGAAAAACGCCACATATTGGGTTCACCCTTGCCGCAGCGATACGCGAAATAGGTCAGCAGTGGCCACGGCGAACTTCACCAACTCAGAGTTGCAGTTGCGCATGAAACCCTGTTGCCCCTTATATCGCCATGTTGGGGCCGGAGCTGATAGGGTACGCTCAGAGCTATGTTGCACGTGGGAGCGGCATCTACTGCGGCAGCATTTCTGCCGGATGCATTTGCCCCGGCTTGTCGTCCATATAGCCCTTGCCGTCCTTGACACCCTTGCGGCCCGCGATCTGCCACGCGGTGCGCTGGTTGACCAACGCCGCCAGGTACTCGAGCTCCTCGTCGGTATGGTTAATGGCCTTGGCTGGTGTCAGCAGGCGACCGTTCTTGGGTTCCACTTCGCCCCAGAAGGACTGGTGGTACTCGGCCTGGCTGAGGGCCGCGTCCGCGCCGGCTGCCAAGTCCACCGTCCCGTAGCAATTGCAGACATAGCTGCGTCCGCCCTGGCTGGCAAAAATCTCGGTGTAGATGCCGGTACCGCGGATACCTGCCGTGATGGTTGGAGTGACGATCTGCCGATAGCGCCCACGCCCAAACACACTGACCACGGCGCCCGTGATGAGGCGCAGCATGCCAATTGCAAAGAGTGAGGCGCCCCGCTCTACCGTCATCATCGAATTCTGTCGCACATGGAAAGACGAAGTCCCCAGCACGAAAATCAGCGTTGACCCCGGCCCGGTCCGAATCTGGTCGCCGGTCTGCACGTTTTGCTGGGACAGTAGTGGCACGCCATTGACAAGCACGTCTCCGGTAAGCTGCACGACGTTTCCCGCGCTCTGCGCCCAGGTTCCGCCAGTTCCCAGCGCGGACCAGGCAGCAGCCGCCTTGAGAAAGTCCCGACGTTGAAACCACAGCAATTCGGATTCGCTGCGGCCCTGAAGCTGGTGTTGGCCCATGATGCATTTCCTCAATGGTTCGCAAAATTGTCGCAGAACATGGACATGCACGTCCGCGGCGACCGTCACAGTGACCGACGAAGATCGGCACTTCGCCTTTTTTGGAGCCCATTGCGATGCCAGCGGCATCCCCCACACTTCTGCAACGGCGCGCCGTCCTCATCACAGGTGCCAACACCGGCATCGGCCGTGTCACCGCGCGCGAGTTGTCCCGCCTTGGTGCACATGTGATCGCCGCGGGCCTCTCGCCGGAGCGCACGCAAACGGGTGCTGACGCAACCCCTGGTCGTTGTCTTGAGGCGCAGGCGTCAGAGTCCTTCCCAGTACCGGGCGGGAATCTGGCGGTCTTTCCCGGAAAGAAGCGAATTGGCAATCTCCAGCCAGCACATGGCCTACCAAGCCGCCACCGAACTGGTGTTCAAAGGCCTGGCGCAGCCCAGCGGCTACACCGAGCCGCTGCTGCATGCGTGGCGTTTGAAGGTGAAGGCTGCTGCCTAAGACTTAGCTGCAAAGCGATGCGCAGAGTGCTCCTATTTTAGGAGCTACTTGCGCATATTCCACGAGCGCTGCAGACCATTTCAGTGCTGATCAAGCGCAGCATCTGCCGCATCCAGTCGATCCAGCACTGCCAACGCCTTGTGCACATCCCCCGTGGCCGCTATGGCACGGAAATGGTTCTCCGTGTCCCACGCCGCCAGCGCGTGGGCGCTGAGCTGCTCTACCAACTTGTTC
>CAJBVC010000554.1 GCA_903958915.1 uncultured beta proteobacterium | reverse complement strand
GGCGTGCTCGATGCGCTCACAGGCATCACTTTGCTCGCGCACAAAGTTTCTGAGCAACTCCAGATACCTATCCTCGCGGCCCATCACGCGGCGAAGGCCAGCCTGCAGGTCCAGACCGTCTATCTTCGATGGAAGCAGTTGATAACCGGCGGCTTGGACTGCGTCTGCGGAGCTTTCGGGGGGAGTTGACGGATCTGTGGTCGTGGTTGCGTCTTGCGCCGCCTTGCTGACCCAGCGCAACAGCGTCTTGAACAGCTGCTCCGGCTCAATCGGCTTGGCGACAAAGTCCACCATGCCAGCGTCCTGGCAGCGCTTGCGGTCGGCCGTCATGGCGTTGGCTGTCATGGCGATGATGGGGGTGCCTGGCCAGCCGGGCAGGGCCTGGATGGTGCGGGTGGCGTCAATGCCGTCCATCTCGGGCATCTGCATGTCCATCAGAATCGCGTCAAAGGGCTCGCGCGCTGCCATCTCCACGGCAATACGGCCGTTGCCAGCCACCTGCACCTGCACGCCCACATCAGCCAGCAGTTCACAGGCGACTTGTTGGTTAAGCATGTTGTCTTCGGCCAGCAGCACGCGCACACCGTGGAGTGCTTGTAAGCCTTTTGGTCCTGTAGCGCCCATGCTGCCTGCGTGAGCAGCTATTGTTTTAGAAGCGCCCAGGTGCTGGTCATCGCCTATCAGGCGCATCAGCGAATCAAACAGCGAGGAGGGACTCACCGGTTTGGACAACACCTCGGTGATGCCCAGAATCTTGGCCTGGGTGAGCAGGTCTTCACGGGAATATGCAGTCACCATGGCCATGGGCGGTGTCATGGGCAGGCGCAGAGCCTTGATGGACCCGGCGGTTTCCAGGCCATTCATGCCTGGCATCTGCCAGTCCAGCAAAACCACATCAAACGGCGCCGCTGCAGGGGTTGCCAGTGCCTCCAGTGCGGCCTGGCCCGAAGCGCTTGCGTACACCTCAAACCCCATGTGCTGCAACATGCCCTGGGTGACCGTCAGGGCATGTTCGTTGTCGTCCACCACTAGCACCCGCTTGCCGCGCAGGTCCGGGCGCGGGCGGTGCAACGACTGCGGGGACGTCCACAATCCGAGTCGGGCCGTGAACCAGAAGCTCGAGCCTTTGCCGACTTCGCTTTGCACACCCACCGCACCACCCATCAACTCGGCCAGCTGCTTTGAGATGGCCAACCCCAGCCCGGTGCCGCCGTACTTGCGGGTGGTGGACGCATCGGCTTGCTGAAAGCTCTGAAACAGGCGGCCCATTTGTTCTTCAGTCAGGCCAATGCCGGTGTCGGTGACGGCAAAGTGCAGCAGCACCTCCTTGTCCGTGCGCTCGGATACCCGCACCTCGATGGCCACTTCACCCGCTTCGGTGAATTTGAGGGCGTTGCTGGCAAAGTTGATCAGAATCTGGCGCAGCCGCAGCGCATCACCCACCAGGGCGTTGGGCACATCGGGGGCCACGTCGATTACAAACTCCAGCTGTTTCTGCGCGGCCTT
>CAJBVC010000553.1 GCA_903958915.1 uncultured beta proteobacterium | reverse complement strand
TTGCCCACGTTGCGCAGCAGCATCATTGAAGCCTTCCTGGCCGAGCCCGTCGTGGTGGATGAGGCGGGTTTGAAAGCGGCTCCGCGCATCGTTTCGGCGCAGGAGAGCCGGGTGCTGCTGACCCGCGGCGACCGCGCCTACGCCCGCGGTACCGCTGAGGCTCCCTTGCTGGACGACCAGCGGCTGCAAAAACAGTTCCGGATCTTCCGAAACGCCACGCCACTCAAGGATCCGACCACCGGCGAAGTATTGGGCTTTGAAGCGCAGTATGTCGGCAAAGCCACACTGGTACGGGGCGAAACCACGGCCGATGTGCAGGACAAGGACGGTGCCACGAGTCCCGCGATCGTGCCGGCAACGATTGACATCGTGGCGGCGAAGGAGGAAATGCGGGTGGGCGATCGCATGTTGCCGGAGCCCCCGCGTGAACTGCGCACCTACACCCCCCATGCACCCAAGGACCTGACCGACGGTCGCATCGTCTCCGTGTACGGCAGCGCCGTGGTCAATGCAGCTCAGAATCAGGTGGTGGCCATCAACCGAGGTACGCGCGACGGCATGGAGCCAGGTTTGGTGCTGGCCATATTGAAGGACGGGGCACGCGTGGTCGACAAGACCGACGAGTCGCGCCCGCTGATGAAGTTGCCCGATGAACGCAACGGCTTGCTGATGGTGTTTCGCACCTTTGAGCGGGTGTCCTACGCGCTGATTCTGGAAATCACCGATGGCGTTCGGGTGGGCGACCGTCTGACCAATCCACGCTGAGCCCGCAAGGGCCATGTAAACGACTGCTGCGCGCCACGTCCCTGCCCATGGAGCGCGACGAACTGTCCGGCTGGCTGAGGCTGCATCTGACGCCCGGGGTTGGAAATCTCAGTGCACGCAAACTGCTGACGGCCTTTGGGCTGCCGGCGCAGATTTTTGCGCAGTCCGAGTTGGCACTGACGCAGGTGGTCAGTGCGCTTCAGGCTGCTGCGGTGCGCACTGCGCCGCCGGACTGGCAAGCACTGCTGGAGACCACCTGGAACTGGCTCGAAGCGGCACCCGACCAGCGCCGCGTCCTCACGCTGGGAGACCCGAGCTACCCGCAAAGCTTGCTGGAATTGGAGGACCCACCCCTATTGTTGTATGCAATGGGCCACGCGCAGGCGTGGGAGAACAACATTCTGGCAAGTGGCGCCCGGCACAGTCTGGCCATTGTTGGCAGTCGCAACCCCACACCGCAAGGTTTGGGCAACGCGCGCCAGTTTGCCAAGGCGCTGGCACAAGGCGGATTGACGATCGTCTCCGGGTTGGCCATGGGCGTGGATGGTGCTGCACACGAGGGGGCTCTGGAAGGCGCAGCCCAACATCAAATCGCAACCATTGCGGTGGTCGGAACCGGCCTGGACCGGGTCTATCCCAAAGAGCACCGTGACCTTGCGCACCGCATCACGCAACAGGGACTCATTGTCAGCGAATACCCGCTGGGGACGCCGCCGACCGCTGCCAATTTTCCACGGCGCAATCGCATCCTGTCAGGGCTGACTTGTGGCACGCTGGTGGTTGAAGCGGCGCTGAAATCGGGCTCTCTTATTACCGCCCGGCTGGCGTTGGAGCAGGGCAAAGACGTATTTGCCATTCCAGGCTCGATCCATGCCACGCAGTCCCGTGGCTGCCATGCCCTGATCAAGCAAGGAGCCAAACTCGTGGAGAGTGCGCAGGATGTGCTGGAGGAACTAGCGTGGCCGCAAGCCAGCACTGACGCTATTGATTCAGGAGCTGATTACGCAAGCGCAGTGGGCGTGGACGGCACTTTTCCTGAAGAAAACGCTTTGTTGCAAGCACTGGGATTCGAGCCCACCGGGCTGGATGCCCTGTTGGCGCGCACTGGTTTGGACACACCCGCATTGCAGGGACAGCTGATGCAACTCGAACTCGAGGGCTCCGTGATTCGACTGCCTGGCGGACTGTTTCAACGGCTCGCGCAAGCCTGAGCTGCGCTAAACCGCGAAAAGCGGGAGAAGTCCGGCCCACAAGGGTCGCAATCGCTTTCTGCGCTATATTGGCGGTCATGTTTGAAGTCCTTGTATTTGTCTACGAAAACTACTATGCCGGCGACAGTTGTCCAGAACCCGAACATTTGGAGCGCAAGCTCAACGCGGTCGGTTTTGAGTCGGAAGAGATCGACGACGCGTTGACCTGGCTGGATGGCCTCAACACGGCTGCCCGCGGTTCTCATGGGTTTGCCGGTGCTCAGGCTCCGACGCCCCCAGAGCCCTGGCTGCGCGAACCCTTGCCTACCAGCATCCGGATTTATCCGCCCGCAGAGCAAAACCACCTCGGCCCCCGCTGCATGGGTTTCATCAGCTTTCTGGAATCAGCCGGTGTATTGCCCGCACCCATGCGTGAAGTGGTCATCGACCGCGCCATGGCTGCACCCGGCGCACCGGTGTCGCTGGACGACTTGAAGGTGATTATTTTGATGGTGTACTGGAGCTTTGGCAAAGAACCCGATGCACTGGTTCTGGACGAACTCTGCGACGACGTCACGGACCGCGTCGCCCACTAAATCAGTATCAGGCCAATAGTCGCTCGGGATTGGCTTCGAGTTTGGCCATGGCGTCGCGGGTGGCGCGCACGGTCAGGGCCTCTTCTTCCTGTGGCAACAGCAAGCCCGCCTGCAAGTAGGCGGCGAGCCTGCCGGCCTGAATCAGGAAACTCTTGCCCGATGAAGCGGCAAACAAATTGAGGTTTTTGCGGTCGCTGCGCCAGGCAAACTGCACCTGGGTAATCTGTTTGTTGTGATCGAGCGTATACCAGGAGCCCACCTGCAACTCCTGCGCCCATGCCAGCATGGCCGCAGTCGGTTTGGACCCACCATTACCCACCACTTCGATGGACGAGGCGTCGATGCCCAGCATCATCTCGATGCTTTCGGCATCCAGTGGCAAATCGCCCAAACCGTCCTCACTGACGAAGTCTTCCAGGTTACCCAAGCGCTGCGCCATGGCATCGATCTTGGCCTGGGGAATCGCCTGCGTCTTGGACAGGAAAGCATCGGCCAGCGTATCGCTCACGGTTTTGACGTGACGCTCCTGATCGCTCGGCGCCATCGCCAGCAACGTCATGCCAGAACGCAGACGCAACAACAAATTCGGCAGGTCCTGGATCACGCGTGCCCGGTCGGCGCGGTTGGGTTTGGCACTGGCTGCCCACACCAGGTCGGTCGCCGACTTCTTCAGGGTCAGTGTATCGGCGTGCTGGGGGCCTTTGCGTACCGCTGCAACAGCCAGCACTTCGGCCCATACCTTGAACAGGAAATCACGGATCTCGTCGCGCACCGGCATATCCTTGAGCATGTTGCGCATCTCAATGGTGTACTGGATCGTCAGCGTTTCCTTTTGCTCCACCTGCTGCGCCACACTCACGACCTTTTGGGCCGAACCTTTCTCGGTCAGGTACTTGGCCAGGAATTTCTGAAACTCCTCGTAGACAATCTGATACACCTTCTTGCCGGTCTCAGGGTATTGCTCGATAACTTGCACAATGCGCTTGACTTCGACCTCCATGGCATTGCCCTGGATGCCTGCAGCGTCAAATCCCATCACACAGGAGCCCATGCGGTCGATCAACAACCGGGCCGGATGCGTGGTGGTGCCAAAGAAGTCCGGATCTTCCAGCGCCAGGCGAAGCACCGGCATTTGCAGGCGTGCAAACCAGACCCGGATGCCGGGTGGAATCCGCTCTTCCGCCAAAATGGCCTGGAACATCAGCGCCACAATTTCAATCGTGGCTTTCTCGTTTTTGGTCTCGGCCTTCTTCTTCAGCTCTGCCGTCTTCTCGCGCAGATCACCGGCAACCCGCGCAACCCCCGCGGGGCTGTAATCCTCGTACAGCGTTCCATTCTCGGCATAGGCCGGAGCCTGGCCGTGGCGCGGTGGCGCAATAGCCGCGGCCAACGCAGGGCTGGGGGCATGCGGCGCCGTGTTGGTAAAGTCGCCGCCGGCGTGGCTCACGAACATGCGCCGTATCTGTCCAATGACGCCTTGGGCCCGACTGCGCGCACGCGCCAGCGGCGTGCCCTGCGTCATCATCCGGGTTTCTTCATGCGCGCTGTACGAAGGAGCACCGGGGCCACTGTTGCCGCCGGAACCCTGCCTCCAGAACGGCGTCGAACCCGCTGCGCTGGATGCCACACCTGTTTGCTGCGTCGCACCACTATCGGCAGGCGCTTGCGAAGCCGCATTTGCAGATCCCCAACCTAGCCGGCCGCCAAAAAATCCACCCCGCGCAGGCGCTGGACCGTCCGAGTCCATCGGCGCGGCACCCGCACGCGGATGGTTGGCTTGCCCCGCGCCAGGTTGCGCATAGGCACTCTGGTGCCCATAGTTGCCTGCATCGTGATGCGCACCAGCGTGGCCACCCGCCTGATCGTCCATCGGCGGCGCATTGCGCTCAGCAGAGGGCGGTACAGCGGCAGGCGCCGGCGGGCGAGATGGCGGGCGACGCACAGGCGCCTTCACGCGATCGGACAGTTCAATGGTGGGCAGCACACCCTTTTTGATCAAGGCTTCATTGGCGCTGTCATAGGCGCCCTTGAGCCGCTCTTGCATCAGCGTCTGCACCACGCCATTCACCATCGACCAGGAATCCCCCGGCATCCCCGAATTGGCCCATTGCTCGACCATCAACAAGACCAGTACTTCAGGGCGGAACAGGTCGTTGGGCTCGAGGTCTTCGTTGCCCTCCAGGAAGCGGATGCGCACCTTGAGGTCTTCAAACTTGCTGCTGACCTTTTCCATCACGGCCAGCACCATGCGCGAGGCCAGAATTTTGTTTTCCACCACCTCGGCGCCCACCAACTGCAGTCCTGCCACCTCCGAGTCAGCGGCCTTTTTGGCGACCGGCGGCATCAGGCATTCGCGCCACACTTTCATGGTGGATTCGATCCACACCGGACGGCATTTCTTGTAGGCCATCCAGCAGTCACGGCGAATCTGGTTGTCGCGCGCACTGGCCGGTTCGTCCATCAGGGTGGTCAACCGCTCCAGCACGGCTTCACCCACCTCGACCATGGCGTTGCCCGCCTCGGCCAGGAAGCGTTCACGCACTGCTCGGGCGAGCTGCAGTTTGGGAGAAACAGGAACTTGCGTTGCCATGGGAAGGAATCTTAAACTTAAACGGTTGCCCCGGCATTGGGATCGTTGGGATCCACTTCCTTCTTCACACCACCCTTGATCAGATCTTCGCGCTGAATGCCCAGCCACATGGCAATGGCGGCAGCCACAAACACCGACGAGTAAATACCGAACAGGATGCCAATGGTCAGCGCCAAAGCAAAGTAATGCAAAGTGGCGCCACCAAACAACAGCATGGACAGCACCATCAATTGGGTCGAACCGTGGGTGATGATGGTACGACTGATGGTGGAGGTGATGGCATTGTCAATGATCTGCTCTGTATTCATCTTGCGATAGCGGCGGAAGTTCTCACGGATTCGGTCAAAGATAACGACCGACTCGTTGACCGAGTAACCCAGCACCGCCAGCACCGCCGCCAGCACAGGGAGGGAGAACTCCCACTGAAAAAACGCGAAGAATCCGAGAATGATGATCACATCGTGCATATTGGCAATGATGGCGGCGACAGCGAACTTCCATTCGAAGCGGATTGCCAAGTACAGCATGATGCCCACCACCACGAAAGCCAGCGCCTTCAGGCCGTCGGCCGCCAGCTCATCGCCCACTTGGGGTCCCACAAACTCGGTGCGGCGCAAGGACACCGTCGGATCAACCACTTTGAGCGCCGTCAGTACCTGTTCGCTTTGCTGTGCCGAGCTACTGCCTTTGACCGCTGGCAGCCGGATCAACACATCCCGTGCAGTGCCAAAGTTCTGTACCTGAACGTCGGTGAATCCCAGTCGCCCCACCTGTGCACGAATGGCGTTGAGGTCGGCCGGCTGCGAATAGCTCACTTCCATCAATGTGCCGCCAGTGAACTCCACCGACAGATGCAAGCCACGCGAGAACAGGAAGAACACCGCGGCGACAAAGGTCACAAAAGAGACCAGGTTGAACACCAGTGCATGCCGCATGAACGGAATATCACGGTGAATCTTGAAGAATTCCATAACGTTTCCCTTTAGCTGGTCGTGACCTGATTGGCGGAATCAGGACGCCAAACGGTACCGATAGACACCGCCTTGAGTTTCTTCTGGCGGCCGTACCAGAGGTTGACCACGCCGCGGGAGAAAAACACGCCCGAGAACATGCTCGTCAAAATGCCCAGGCAGTGCACTACGGCAAAGCCGCGCACCGGCCCGGAGCCAAAGGCCAACAGCGCAAGGCCAGCGATCAGTGTGGTCACATTGGAGTCGATGATGGTGGCCCAGGCGCGGTCGTACCCGGCATGGATGGCCGCCTGTGGCGAGGCACCGCCCCGCAGTTCCTCCCGCACCCGTTCGTTGATCAGCACGTTGGAGTCGATCGCCATACCCAGAACCAGGGCCATGGCAGCCATACCCGGCAGTGTCAGGGTGGCCTGCAGCATGGACAGCAAGGCCACCAGCAGCAGCAAATTGACACCCAGTGCAACGCTGGAAATCACGCCAAACAGCATGTAGTAGGCACACATGAACAAGGCCACCGCCAGAAAGCCCCAGGTCACGCTGTTGAAGCCTTTGGCAATATTTTCCGCGCCAAGGCTTGGGCCAATGGTGCGCTCTTCGATGATTTCCATCGGTGCTGCAAGAGAACCGGCACGCAGCAACAGGGCCAGGTCGTTGGCTTCCACCACCGTCATGGAGCCTGAAATCTGGAACCGGTTGCCCAACTCACCCTGAATGACCGGCGCAGTCAACACCTCGCCACGGCCTTTTTCAAACAGCACGATGGCCATGCGCTTCTTGAGGTTTTCGCGGCTCACGTCGCGCATGATGCGGCCACCCTTGGCGTCCACCGTTAAATCGACCTTGGGTTGCTGGGTTTGAGAATCAAACCCGGGTTGGGCATCGGTCAGGCTGTCGCCTGACAGGATCACCTGCTTCTTGACAATCACGGCGCGACCATCACGCTCGAGGAACCGCTCGGAGCCAAACGGGACCATGCCGGTACCCATTTCTGCGGCGCGCCCTTCGGTGCTGTCATCGACCATGCGCAACTCGAGCGTGGCGGTGCGACCCAGAATATCCTTGGCCTTGGCAGTGTCCTGCACGCCAGGCAGCTGGACCACGATGCGGTCGAGTCCCTGCTGCTGAATCACAGGCTCGGCCACACCGAGTTCGTTGATACGGTTGTGCAGCGTGGTGATGTTCTGCTTGATCGCCTGATCCTGTACGTTGCGAGCGGACGCCGGCTTGATGGTAGCCACCATCCTCACTTCCGCGCCATCGGGTGTTTCTACCGTTTCAAGATCCGGAAACTGGTCCTGAATCAGGCGTTTGGCCGCCTCTGCAGCCGGCGCGTCCCGGAAACGGATTTCAATGGTTTTCCCGCTGCGGGTAATGCCACTGTGGCGCACGTTCTTCTCACGCAAACCACTGCGAATGTCGCCAGTCAGAGACTCGGCCCTTTTTGACAGTGCCGCCTGCATGTCCACCTGCAGCATGAAGTGCACGCCGCCGCGCAAGTCCAGGCCCAGGTACATGGGATTAGCGTGCAGCGCGCTCAGCCACGCGGGTGAACGCGTCAACAGATTGAGCGCCACCACATAACCGGGTTCAGCGGCATCCGGGTTGAGCGCCTTTTGAATGGCGTCCTTGGCCTTGAGCTGGGTGTCGGTATTGTTAAACCGCGCCTTGATGGAGGTCCCCTCGAGCAGCAGTGCTTCTGGCGACAATCCCACCCCCTTGAGGGCTTCCTCCACCCGGGTGAGGGTGGCAGCATCCAGCTTCATCGAAGGCTTGGCCACCGTGACCTGCACCGCTGGTGACTCGCCAAACAAATTGGGGAGGGCGTAGAGGGCACCAACCACCACCGCGATCACAATGATCGCGTACTTCCAGACCGGATATCGGTTCATGATTCAACCCTAACAGGCAGACTTACTTGATGGACCCTTTGGGAAGCACTTGCACCACCGCACTGCGCTGGATTTGCACTTCCACGCCGCTGGCGATCTCAAGGCCAACATAGTTGTCTCCGAGTTTGCTGACTTTACCCAGCACGCCGCCGGCGGTCACCACTTCGTCTCCCTTGGCGATCGCATCAATCATGGCCTTGTGCTCCTTTTGCTTCTTCATCTGGGGACGGATCATTACAAAATACAGTACGACGAACATCAGCACCAAAGGCAACATGCTCATCAGAGACGATTGCATGTCTCCCCCAGCAGCGGCGGGAGCAGTTTGGGCAAAGGCAGAAGAAATAAACACTGGAAAACCCCACAGAATGGAAGACAAATTGGATGGGTTCGCTGCATGCAACCGCGTCGTTAGAAACGATTGGGCGACGCCCGGACAGCCTACGATTGTAAACTGGCACGGCTTTTCAGGTTGCCGTCGGGCTTCCTGACGCTACGCTGCCCGCTGAAACTGCTCGATCGACTGACTCCACAGCGCGCGCGCCGCTGTCAGGTGGCGCGCCTTGACGTGACCAAAACCACGGATCTGTTCGGGCAAGCGGGCAAAGACCACCGCCGCATCGTGGTTGTTCGCGGTGAGTTGGGGCAGAAACCCTTCCACCACCGCCGCATATTCGTGCACCAAAGCACGCTCCTGACGCCGCTCCTCGCTGTAGCCAAAAATGTCCAACGGGCCCCCACGCAGTACCTTGAGCGGCGCCAGCAAGCGAAAAGCTGTGCCTATCCAGGCACCGTAGGGGCGTTTTTGCAACTCTCCCGCTGCGTTGCGCGCTGCCAGCAGCGGCGGCGCCAGATGGTAGCGCAAGGTAAAGTCTCCTTCAAATTGCGCCGCCAACTTGTTGTGGAATTCGGGGTCCGAGTGCAATCGCGCCACTTCGTACTCGTCTTTGTACGCCATCAGCTTGAAGAAATACCGTGCGACGGCTTCTGTCAATGGCAATTTCCCATTGGGGGAAACGGCTTGCTCGGCCGCCTGTACTCTGGAAACCAGCGCACGGTATTTCTCGGCATAAGCAGCGTTTTGGTAGTCGGTCAGGAATTCGACACGTTTTTGCACCGTCGCGTCTAGCGGCTCCTGACCACGGGGCGTGAATGCAATGATTTGTCCCGGCTTGAGCAACTTTTGCATTCCTGGCCAATCGTGGGCTGCACGACGACCCCAGGCAAAGGCGGCCTTGTTGTTCTCCACCGCGACGGCGTTGAGTTCAATGGCCCGCAATAGCGACGCTCGCTCCAGCGGAATCCAGCCTTTTTGCCAGGCGAAACCCAGCATGATGGGGTTGGTATAAATGGTGTCGCCCAGCAACTGCGCCGCAATCGCATCCGCATCGAAGGTGCCCAGCGCCTGGTCACCCACCATGGTCGCTATCTCGGCGACGCATTGCTGGCCAGGGTTGCTCCAGTTGGCGTTGGCGACGAAGGCCGCAGTCGGTACGGCGTTGGAGTTCAGTGCCACGTGGGTGCGCCCGGCGCGCATGCGCACAGCAGTCTCCTTGCTGGCCACCACAATCGGGTCGCAACCAATAACCAGATCGGCGCTGGCCATGGCCACGCGGGTCGTGTAGATGGCATCCTGCTTCGGTGCAATCAGCACATGGCTCCAGGTGGCGCCCCCTTTTTGCGCCAGACCGCCGGCGTCCTGCGTGACCACGCCCTTGCCTTCGAGGTGCGCGGCCACCCCCAGCAACTGCCCAATGGTGATGACGCCGGTACCACCCACGCCAGCCACGATGATGCCCCACGCATCCTGCGCCAAAACGCCACCACCCATCGGCAACTGCGGTTCAGGCAAGGCTCCCAGGTCAAACGGTGAGGGTGCCGCCGACTTGTCCTTTTTGCGCAGCTTGCCGCCCTCCACAGTCACAAAGCTGGGGCAAAAGCCCTTGACGCAGGACACGTCCTTGTTGCACGTACTCTGGTTGATTCTGCGCTTGCGACCAAACTCGGTCTCCAACGGCTCCACCGACAGGCAGTTGCTCTGCACGCCACAGTCACCGCAACCTTCGCACACCAGTTCGTTGATCACCACCCGGCGTGCCGGATCCTCCAGGGTGCCGCGTTTGCGTCGACGGCGTTTTTCGGTGGCGCAGGTCTGGTCGTAAATGATGACCGTGGTGCCTTGGATGGTTCTGAATTCCTTTTGCACCGCATCCAGCACGTCGCGGTGCTGGATGGCGATTCCTGCGGGAATGCCTTGCACCGAAGCGTACTTCTCCGGCTCATCGGTCACGATGGTTATTCTCACCGCGCCTTCGGCACGCATACTTTGCGCGATCTGCACCACCGAGTGGCCTTCGGGCCGCTCGCCCACCTGCTGGCCTCCGGTCATGGCGACCGCATCGTTGTACAGAATCTTGTACGTAATATTGACGCCTGCCGCAATGCTTTGGCGCACTGCCAGCAAACCGCTGTGGAAGTAGGTACCGTCGCCGAGGTTGGCAAATACGTGCTGGTCATTGCAGAACGGTTGCTGGCCCACCCACGGCACACCCTCCCCACCCATCTGGGTAAACCCCACGGTGGAGCGGTCCATCCAGATGGTCATGAAATGGCAGCCAATGCCGGCCATGGCACGCGAACCTTCCGGCACCTTGGTGGAGGTATTGTGCGGGCAACCGGAACAGAACCAGGGCTGGCGGTCTGCACCTTTCACGCCTTCAATGGCCAGCACCTGCATGGCGCGTTCCTTGGCGTCCAGGATGGCCAGGTGGGCATCGATGCGGGCCTGCGTGTCGGCGTCTATGCCCAGTTTTCTGAGCCGCTGCGCGATGGCCCGGGCAATGATGGCGGGCGTCAGATCGGCATTGGCGCGCAGCAATGTGCTCGCGCTCGGGTTGGGTAGGGCCCATTCCCCGCAGCTACCCACCCCGCCAGGGGACGCATCACCATCGGCTTCGTTGAACTTGCCCAGTACGGTGGGGCGCAGATCGCTGCGCCAGGCGTACAACTCCTCCTTGAGCTGGTACTCAATGATCTGGCGCTTTTCCTCCACCACCAGGATTTCGCGCAAACCGGTGGCAAAGTCACGCGTCAACTGCGCCTCCAGCGGCCACACAACACCCACTTTGTGCACCCGAATGCCCAGCCGTCGGCAGGTGGCATCATCCAGGCTCAAATCATGCAGCGCCTGGCGGGTGTCGTTGTAGGCCTTGCCGCTTGCAATCAGGCCAAAGCGGTCATTCGGCCCTTCAATCACGTTGTAGTTCAGGCGGTTGGCCCGGATATACGCCAACGCCGCATACCACTTGGTATAGAACAGCCGCGCTTCCTGGTCGAGCGCAGCGTCGGGCCAGCGGATATGCACGCCGCCCGCAGGCATCGCAAAGTCGGTTGGCATGACGATCTTCACCCGGTCCGGGTCGACTGACACCGTGGCGCTGGACTCAACTATTTCCTGGATCGTCTTCATGCCCGCCCAGACACCGGAGAAGCGGCTCATGGCGAATGCATGCAAGCCAAGGTCCAGAATCTCCTGCACCGAGGCCGGAAAGAAGACCGGTGAACCGCAGGCCTTGAAGACATGGTCACTCTGGTGCACCGCCGTCGAGCTTTTGGCGACATGGTCGTCGCCTGCTACCGCAATCGCACCGCCCCAGGGCGTAGTGCCGGCCATGTTGGCATGCTTGAATACATCGGAGCAGCGGTCCACGCCCGGACCTTTGCCATACCAGATCCCAAAAACACCGTCGTACTTGTTGCTGCCGGGCGGTGCAAAGCCCAGCTGCTGGGTGCCCCAGACGGCGGTGGCGGCGAGTTCTTCGTTGACTCCTGGCTGGAAAACAACGTGGTGTTCTTTCAGGTACTTCTGCGCCTTGACGAGCGCCTGGTCATAACCACCCAGGGGCGATCCACGGTAGCCACTGATGAAGCCGGCAGTGTTCTTGCCGATCTTCTGATCGCGCACACGCTGCAGCATTGGCAGACGAACCAGTGCCTGCACACCGCTCATGAACGCCTGTCCGCAAGCTAGCGCGTATTTGTCATCAAGCGTTACAGATTGCAGAACTTTGCCGGACGAGGGCGGCACATCGCGGGGTGCATTCATGGTCCAAAAACGGACTAGCCGTGACCGGCGCGCAGCAGCACTTCGCGAATGGTGGCTGCGAGTTCTTCAGCCATGAACTTGGCAATGTAAGCATCGGCGCCAACACTCTTGACGTGGCCTTCGTTGGTCGTTCCGGTGAGCGATGAGTGGATGATGACAGGCAACCCCTTGAAACGCCCGTCCTGCTTGATATTGCGCGTCAGGGTAAATCCATCCATCACCGGCATCTCCAGATCGGTCA
>CAJBVC010000552.1 GCA_903958915.1 uncultured beta proteobacterium | reverse complement strand
GCCAGCGTTCCAGTCAGCAGATATGGCAGGCGAGGAGGACGATTGTTTGATGACCAGATTGTCCATTGATGCTCCTAATTTTCTAGAGAATGACGCGCAGGCTAAAAAGCACGCGTGCGTTGTCAAGTGTCTGCAATGCATGCTGCAAAGGTGCGGTGGCCTTGCGTGCCATGTCGATCAGTCCAAGGCCTGCGCTCCCGGACAAGGTGCTGCGCGGTTGGCGCAATTGCGTTTTGAAGGCGGCCTTCAAGGCCTCTTTGTCCAGAGGTCGCAACTGCTCAATGCGCTCACCCAATGCGTTTGCATCCGCATGGCTGACAACATTGCTGGCCAAGATGACATAGCGGCCGAGCGCATCACGGGAAACGAGGATGGTGGCGGTTTCATTTTCGAGTGCCTGCGCCTGCGCATAGCGGCGAATGTTCTGAGCCATCTCGATGTACACGGAGAACACGTCGGCTACCGCAGAGGGTGATTCCTCCAGCCCCTCCATGTGCTTGCGCAAAGCCGTGCCAATTTCCTCTATCAGCGGTGCCGTGACTGGGCCGTTGAAGCAAAGCATGATGTTCTGGCGATTGAAGATTTCCCGAATTGCCAGCAGATCGATCGGGGTTTCCTGATTTGATAGGGTCATTTGGGGTCATCCAGATGTTGCCAAGCATTGTATTAGCGACCTTTGATGGCAACGCGCCCGGACGAAGATGCCACGAATAAACCTTTCAACCACATCAAGTCCCGACCGACGACGGCAAGGCCATTGAGGGTGGGACGTACAGGTCGACCCTGAAGCACATCAAAGTCATCGATTCGTCCCGTCACCAACTTACATGCTGATGCACCTCAAAGTCAGGTGCCGGTGCACTGCCTGATCCCAGTCTGGATCGATTTGCACCCCCTCATCTGTCAGCGAAGCGCCGCCCTCCCACTGCGGTGGCACTCGTGCTGCGACGAGCGCATGTCAACGTAAGCTATGGAGCAACTAGTTCGGAAACCTCAGCCCCCGCTATCAGCGGAGTTGTCACACGGTTAAACGAATGCTGTGACTGAACCTGGTCACGGCTTGAGATTCACCTCAACCATTTGCTTCGCACAAAGCAGCCGTAGAAATCAGCTTGCCAGGCTGCCGTCATTCGTGAGCAGGCGCAGTGTGCCCATTCCTGCCGGTCAAACGCACTGAATTCTGCGAAGTAGCGCCATTAGCCCATTTGTGTTGGGACCAGTTCGGATACTTCCAGAGAGGTCATTGTGACGTCGGTTCTCTCCCATTCTTCCTACGCCTATTGCATCTGAAGTTTAAAGCATTAGAATCTACTAACCAACAAAAGATTTATCAAGTAGTAAAAGAAAGAGGCGCATGAATCCTGTAGTTCAAGTAGCTGATTGGAGACGTGTTGATGAGGTCTTCATCGAGCATGCCAATAGCGCTCCAGCTGCGCCATGCGTCAGCTTTGAGGGGAATCACTGGAACTGGTTCGAAGTCAATTCATTGGTGGATCAATTCGCCATCGCCTTCACGGCCTGCGGGGTTTCAGCAGGTGATCGTATCGCTTTGCTGAGCACGCCACGCCCAGAATACTTGTTGGTACTGATGGCGGCGAGCCGCATTGGTGCCGTCTACGTTGGCCTGAACCCACGGTACAAGGCTGGGGAGGTTGCCGAAGCCTTGTCGCGCGCTGCGCCACGTTTGCTGATCACCCTTAGTTCCTTTGAGGGGCAGGATTTCCTGGAGCTCATTAGATCAGCTGGGGCCGTCGTGAAGTTACCCCCGGTTGTTGCGTTTGAAAGCGTGGCGACTTGTTTAGATGCGTTGCGAGTGTTGTCAGTCGGGCAGTCTCAAGCGCTAGAGACCCCGCTACCAAAAATCGCTACATCTGACGTCGCGGCGATTGTATTTACATCGGGCACTACCGGAAAGCCGAAGGCTGCCATGCTTTCACACAAGGGACTGCTTCTTGCGGCGAGCGTGCAGCACGCACGACTCAACCCCAGACGACCGCGCTACCTGTGCAACTTGCCAGTCAATCACGTAGGCTGCCTCATGAACCTTACGCTGTCTGCTTTGGTGGGCGGCGGTAGCATTGTGTTTCAGCAGCGATTCTCCGCTGCGGGCTGCTTGCAACTGATTCGCGATGAGCGGGTGAACTGCTGGCTTCAAGTGCCAGCGATGTTTCATGAGTGTGTGCGCGATCCATCCTTCGTCCCTGAGGAATTGTGTCACCTGAACAGTATTTGCATCGGTGGCGGAGCAGTTTCAGCGCAGACGCTTGCCAAGCTGCGTCAGATCGGCGTTCCCGTGTTCGTTGAGTATGGCCAAACCGAGACGACCAGTTCTGGCAGCTATTCCGACGATGGTGCAACGGATGAGGTGCTGACGCACTGCATTGGTCGTTTTGATCCCCACTTTGAGTTTCGAATCGCCAATGCTGCGAATCAGCCCTGTGCCATCGGCGAAGTCGGAGAGATCCAGGCCCGCGGTCAGTTGATCTTTGTCGGGTATTTCGCTGATCCCATAGCTACCGCTGAGGCCTTTAGCTCCGATGGGTGGCTACACACAGGTGACTTGGCCATGCATCGTGCAGATGGAAACGTCATCCTGCAGGGGAGAAGCAAGGAGATGATCAAGTCAGGGGGCTACAACGTCTACCCGCGAGAGGTCGAGCAGTTGTTAGAAACTCACCCTGGCATTTCCCAAGTGGTGGTTGTGGGTATGCCCGACGCGCGCTACGGAGAGGCAGTGCATGCGGTCATCAGTTGCAGTGATGAAACGGTAACGGTAAAGGATCTTAAAGACTTGTGCCGACAGAAACTCGCCAACTACAAGGTTCCCAAGAGCTTTCGCGTCATACCCGCTTTTCCTTTGCTCTCCAACGGAAAAATCGACCGGGTTGGAACCCGCTCCTTTGCCTGCGAACTTCCGCTGCTTGACTGACGCACTCAGTGCCTTTCTCATTAAATATCAAGGGACTCACTATGATTAAATTATTCGAAGATGACAATGCGCTTGCACACTTGAGCAAAGAGATTGGTACATCGCGCTGGATCGAAGTAACGCAGCAGCGCATCACCGAGTTCGGCCACATTACAGATGATCCCGACAGGATGCACATTGACCCAGAGTATGCAGCTGAGCACAGCCCATTCGGGAAAACGTTTGCCTTCGGGTTTCTCACGGTATCGCTGCTCACGCGTATGGTCAATGATGTCGTGGCGCGTCCGAGTGATGAGGTATCCACGCTGAACTACGGCTTCGACCGGCTTCGCTTGCTCTCACCTGTGCTGGTTGACAGCCGAATTCGTGGCCATCTCGTATTGAAGGCCCTGAGTTTGCGTTCGCCAAGTCAGTTTCGCGCCGTATATACCGTGACTGTGGAGATCGAAGGTGGAGCCAAACCCGCCCTGGTCGCGGACTGGCTTTCGGTGACCAACGTAGCAAACGCACGATTGCCGCTTCGAGGCGGCGGCATTTGACCAAAATCTAGCATGTCTTCCAATCACGATACTCTCGCGCAGGCCCCATCTGGTTACGCTTTGCCATGGGTGGTTCAACCCGGTCAGCCGGTTGCGCTCCACGCAAGTTTGCCGCGCCAGACACTAATTGACATCGTGCAAATTGGCTGCGCCAATGACGAGCGCCAGATCGATGGCCGGCCTCATGGCCCTACCGAGCGCATTACCGTGTTACCAGAAGTGCCCTCGGCCATTCATGGTCCGCAGGTGCAGCGCCTGGTGGCCGGTGCACAAGTGCACGCGGATTGCGTGGGGCTACCTACCTGGTCTGAGCTTAGTCTGGTGCTCGCAGTGCAACGGATGGCGCGAGGTGCGACCGGGCATGTGTTGTCACTGCAAAGTGACGACTGCTTTGGCATTAGCCTTCTACTGAGCGCACCCAAGCGACAAAGTGCGACCTTGGTGATATCGGTGCAGCCCGAGGTGGATGCACTGGAGTTGGAGCTGCCCAGCAGCGACTGGATGCTGTTGGTGCTGGACTTCAAGTCAGACGGGTGCAACACAGGTACTTGGAAGCTGCGAGCCAGAACGGCAATTTGCAGGGCGACCGTACCGGATGGCATCGCGGCCTCTTGGACCGAGAGTTGGCTACCTGTTTCGACCCTACCACTGTGTGCGCCGAGTCGTCTGCACTTGGGAACACAAGATGGAAAACACACCAGTGCTGATGTACGTGTAGATTTGGTTTCTGTGCTGCCTTGCGTTTGCATTGAGGCACTGGCACCTACGGATTTGCTCGCCTGCGAGGAGGCTATGAACGGCTCAGCGCTCTCTTCGTGGGAGCTATCTGCATTGCGCGAACCGGGTTCGGCCTGCTTACTGCGGGCTCGGTATGGCAAGGGGGGCAGCGTCCAGGATCTCGCGGGGTGTGCCACTCTGGTCGAGCCCCAGCGTCCCTACAGCGCAGTGCGAGGAGTGCGTTGGGATGGACGCTTTCAGGGGCCTCAGCAATCACCGGCGCACTACACGGCATTGCATTTCAACTCTGACACGTTGCTTGATGCACATTGGAATCAAACGACTGCCTGGCATGCTCCTGAAGATCTAGCAAGTGGGGCTTACGCATTTCGTTTGCTTGCAGAAGGTCAGGAGAAACCGAGTTATGTGAGTTTTTTTGTAAGTGGCGCGACACGGCCCCGCCACCCTTTGGCAGTGTTGCTTCCAACCTTTACCTACCTCGCTTACGCCAACGCCCCCGAGGGCATGCGTGGGGAGTCTGTGACCGAAGTCGAACATTTGGCGGAAATGCGACTTGATGCCGTTCACCCATCCCATGGGCGCTCCATATACGAACGACACCCCGATGGACAAGGTGTACTTTGGGGTAGCAGCCGCCACCCGTTGTGGAGTGTTTCTCCTGGTCACAGGCCTTGGGGACTGGTAGCTGATAGTTGGTTGTTGGACTGGCTGACAGTGCAAGGGCAGGGATTTGACGTCATTACCGATCACGATCTGCACCGACTCGGTGCGGCGGCGCTTGAGCCCTATCGCATGGTGCTAACGGGCCACCATCCGGAATACACAAGCACCGCCATGTGGGATGGTTTGTGGCGCTATCTTCAGAACGGTGGTCGGATGCTTTACTTGGGGGGCAATGGTTTTTACTGGAGAACCGCCTGTGACGAGGAGGCGGATGCCATTGAGGTTAGGCGGGCCGAAGATGGAACTCGGCCAAGCATTGCTCCGCCAGGCGAATATCACTGTGCATTCACCGGCGAATACGGTGGTATTTGGCGCCGCCTGGGCCGCCCACCGCAGCAGATTGTTGGGGTTGGCATGGCGGCGCAGGGGTTTGAGCGAGCCTCGTATTACCGTAAATGCGATGACGCGCAGGCGCAGGAGATGGCCTTTGTATTTGAGGGTGTAGGCGAAGATACCTTTGGCCACAGCGGTTGGTGGGGTGGTGGTGCGTCGGGGTGGGAAATCGATCGCTGCGATGCCGATTTAGGCACACCAGTGCAAACTTGGTGGTTGGCACGGTCTGAGGGACATGCCGAGAGTATGCTGCGAACGAAAGAGGAATTGTTGTCGTACGTGCTCCCGTTTAAGGACGCAAAAGCTCGGTCAGACGTGGCGTTGGCGCCGGTTGGTCGCGGAGACGTCTTTTCTGTGGGGAGCATGACCTGGATCGGTTCTTTGCAGGGTTCAGGCACTGACGCCACGGATGTGGCGAAAATAACGTCCAATGTCATCCGACGTTTCCTGGATCCGGCTCCATTGCCGCGTAAACACCGAACAGAATCATGAATCAACAAAAAGTCTCAGGCTCTACGGGCAGGTCACTTACTGTGACTCACGGGTGGCACCATGGCCAGTGAACGCATTACCGCAAAGCGTGCGGCACTGCGTAAACGCATCATTGCCGTAGCGCTTGAGGCATTTTCCGCACGCGGTTTTGAAGCGACCACCACGGTCGAAATCGCAGACACGCTACAAATGACAGGCCCTTCGCTGTACCATTATTTTCGAACCAAGGAGGAGTTGCTCTATGCGTGCATGGACTTTATCCTTGAGAAACTCCACACGGACCTTAGTACGGCAGCCGCATACGAGGGTACAGCGCAGGAGCGCATGGTTCATGTTGTCCGAGCCCAACTCAAGGTTGAATTAGGCAGCGGCGGAGCGGCGTCACTGGTGAACGCTCATTTATATGGTCCACGCTATCTGACCCAAGTCTTGTTGCCAGAGCACAGCGAAGCCTTACGTGATCGTCAACGCGCACTGCTGAAAGTGTTCAGAGACCTCATCAGCCAAGGCGCTGCCAGTGGCGAGTTCGTGGTGGCCGACGCCCGAATTGCAGCGTTCAATGTTCTGGCCATACTTCAGTATTCCGGTGTCTGGCACCGACCGCGCAAGGGTTTAAGGCTTGCTGATCTGATGGATTTACAAGTGTCAGCCGCCTTGCAACTCCTTGGTATACCAATGACGACCGGGGCGTTGACGGAGCAGGGTAAGCACAAATGAGTTTCGGTTTCCTGATTTACCCCGGTGTCGAAGAACTTGACTTCCAGGGCCCATGGGAAATGGTAGGTATGTGGCATAAGTATGCCGATGGGCCGGCGCCATGCTTGGTGGCCCGCAACCTGGATCCGGTTCGTTGCGCGCACGGGATGCGGGTTCTACCTGACGCAGATTTTGCCGGAGCAAGTCAGCTTAACCAGTTATTGATACCTGGTGGCTTTGCG
>CAJBVC010000551.1 GCA_903958915.1 uncultured beta proteobacterium | reverse complement strand
TGTATTGCACCGCAAACTCGGACGTCTTGCCGCCACCGATTTGGCGCAGTGGAGTCGTCTAAAATAGGGGTTTGACGCCATTTGCGCTCGGCCATAACGTTTGAAGGCAGCAGCAAAGGCCGTCTAAGGTCCGTAACTTGCGTGTAAATAGAAGAATTTGAAGAAAGTTATCGATTTTTATCTGTTTTTGCAGTAAATTCGCGGCTTATTGAACAAAGCAGATGTTGGAGCCACTATGGATTTACGCAAACTGAAAACGCTCATTGATCTGGTTTCTGATTCCAATGTATCAGAGTTGGAAATCACGGAAGCTGAAGGCAAGGTGCGTATCGTTAAAGGTGGCGGGGCTCCCATGTATGCGCCGGTGGCCACGATGGCGGCGCAACCCGCCGTGGCGGGCGTTTCGGCAGAAGCGGTGGCGCATGCACATGCTGCTGCAACGCCGGTTGCACCCAGCGGCCACACCGTCAAATCACCCATGGTTGGCACTTTCTACCGATCCTCCGCTCCGGCGGCGAAGGCGTTTGTCGAGCCCGGCGAAACGGTCAAAGAAGGCGACACCATCTGCATCATCGAAGCCATGAAAATTCTCAATGAGATCGAAGCGGACAAAGGCGGCGTCGTAGCGCGGATCTTGTGCGAAGACGGGCAGGCCGTAGAGTACGGCCAACCACTTTTCATCATCGAATAAGCTTGCATCGAACCCACCCATGTTCAAAAAAATCCTGATCGCCAACCGTGGTGAGATCGCGCTGAGAGTCCAGCGCGCGTGTCGAGAAATGGGTATCCGGGCAGTGATGGTCTACTCCGAGGCTGATCGGGAAGCCAAATACATCAAACTTGCCGAGGAAGCAGTCTGCATCGGCCCGGCTGCGTCCGGACAAAGCTACCTCAACATGCCAGCGATTATTTCTGCGGCGGAAGTCACCGATGCAGAGGCTATCCACCCGGGCTATGGCTTCCTGAGCGAAAACGCGGACTTTGCCGAACGGGTCGAGAAGAGTGGTTTTCAGTTTATTGGACCCACACCCGAGTCGATCCGGACGATGGGGGACAAGGTCTCGGCCAAGCAGGCGATGATTCGCGCTGGTGTGCCGTGCGTTCCCGGTTCGGAGGGAGAATTGCCGGACGACCCTGCGCAGATTCGGCGCATTGCCAAGGCAGTGGGTTACCCGGTCATCATCAAGGCGGCCGGCGGCGGTGGCGGTAGGGGCATGCGTGTGGTGCATACCGAGGCAGCGCTTATCAATGCGGTGGCCATGACCAAGGCCGAGGCAGGTGCCGCCTTCAATAATCCAGCCGTGTACATGGAGAAGTTTCTTCAGAACCCGCGCCATATCGAGATTCAGATCCTGGCCGACAAGTTCAAGAATGCGGTGTACCTGGGCGAGCGTGATTGCTCCATGCAGCGCAGGCACCAGAAGATCCTGGAGGAGGCTCCGGCGCCTGGCATTGCCCGCAAACTCATTGAACGTATTGGTGAACGTTGCGTGGCTGCATGCAAAAAGATCGGATACCGGGGTGCCGGAACTTTTGAGTTCCTCTACGAAAACGGAGAGTTTTACTTCATTGAGATGAACACGCGGGTGCAGGTAGAGCACCCGGTTACCGAAATGGTGACCGGCGTGGACATTGTCAAGACCCAGATCATGGTGGCGGCTGGTGAAAAACTGCCGTTTACCCAAAGGCAGATTGAAATGCGCGGCCATGCAATCGAGTGCCGCATCAATGCGGAAGACCCTTACAAGTTCACTCCATCGCCCGGTCGTGTCACGATGTGGCATGCTCCAGGCGGCCCAGGCATACGGGTGGACTCGCATGTGTATACCAATTACTTCGTGCCGTCCAACTACGACTCGATGGTGGGCAAAATCATTGCACACGGTGATACACGCGAACAGGCCATGGCGCGCATGCGCACTGCGCTGGCCGAGACCGTGGTGGAAGGAATCAGCACCAATACGCCGCTGCATCGGGAACTGATGGTGGACGCCAAATTTATGGAAGGTGGAACCAATATCCATTACCTTGAGCACTGGCTGGAACAGCACAAGCGGTAGCAAGAGGCAGCATGTTTGAATTGAGCCTGATGTGCCCTGAGGCAAAGGTGGAGCCCGTAAGCGACGCACTGGAGGCTCTCGATGCACTCAGTGTGGGAGTGGAGGATGCTGACGCTCAAACCGATGCTGAGCGCGCGTTGTTCGGCGAACCCGGCATGCCGGCTCCCAGAGCCGGGTGGCAGCGCTCCCGGGTGACAGCGCTTTTTGACACGGAGGACGCAGCGAATGCGGCGGCACAACTTCTCCGGGCACAGGATTTCTTTCTCGGTTGCGAAGTGATGGCAACCAAGTCTGTGGAGGAGCAGGACTGGGTGCGCCTGACGCAGTCCCAATTTACCCCGGTGGAGATTACGCCCGAGTTCTGGATTGTGCCGACGTGGCATGAGCCACCAAAGACTGCGGTGCAGGTCATTCGGCTTGATCCGGGACTGGCTTTTGGCACAGGAACCCATCCGACCACGCGCATGTGCCTGCGTTGGATTGCCGCCCATCCTGGCATGGGTACGGTGCTGGACTATGGTTGTGGATCTGGCATTCTTGCGATCGGCGCGGCAAAGTTTGGCGCGCGCGAGGTGGTTGCGGTCGACATTGATCCCGCTGCAGTTCAATCTACCTCCCTCAACGCTGCGGCCAATGGGGTTCAAGTTGACGCGGGGTTGCCGGAGCGTGCGCAGGGTGGGTTTGACCTCGTGGTCGCCAATATTCTGGCGACACCCCTGAAGGTTCTGGCGCCTCTGCTGTGCTCGCATGTTGCAAGGCCGGGGCAACTGTTGCTGGCAGGCATACTCGAGCGCCAGGCCGATGAACTGATGCAGGCCTATGAGCCCTACTGTCGGCTCGTCGTTGCCGATGAAGAGGATGGCTGGATCCTGATGTCCGCCTCGCTCTGAGTTGACGGAAAGCGACCCTACAATTCTGCGCAGATGAGTCTTATAACGCGCTGCCCTGCCTGCTCGACGCTGTTCAAAGTGGTGCCCGACCAACTGCGGGTGTCGGATGGCTGGGTGCGCTGTGGTCAGTGTGATGAAGTCTTTGATGCGAATGCTAACTTGCACAACGAGCTGTCCGGGCTGCAAGTCGCGCCGCCATCAGGTGAAGCGCACCAGGTGCCGTCGCCAGCGAACCATGATGCTGCGTGGGCAACTGGCGATCTGAGCGAAACTCTGCAGTCTCAGCACGATTCTGAAACCGAACCAGTCGAGTCGCCTGCAGCGCATGACGAAGACACAAAGCGCGCCGAAGAGCCGGCGAGGCAAGACAAAGACGATTTTCTTGCGAAAAGTCCCCATGAGCTTTCACGCCTGGAAAGCACAATGGAAGACTTATCCGCAATGGATGAGACGCCGTTAAACGCCAATGATGGAGATGCAACGGCCAGTCTGGCCTCACATTCGACCTCACCACGATACGTTCAATCCGTCGCACCATTGCAATCCGATTCCAGTGATGCAGTGCTGTCTTTCCTGCGCAGTCCCCGGTCTGATTCTGCCTGGCACAAGACATGGGTACGTGTGGTGTTGTCGATTGTCGGTTTGTTATTGGTGTGTGGATTGTTGATTCAGTTTGTGCTGCACCATCGCGACAGAATCGTGGCGCATGAGCCAGGGGCGAAGCCTGTGCTTGAAATGATGTGCCAATGGCTTGATTGTCGCGTTGGGCCGTTGCGTCACATCGAGTCCATCGTTATCGATAATTCTTCTTTCGCCAAAGTTCGAGGAGATGTTTATCGACTCAACGTCACCTTGCGGAATGCCGCGCTGTTTGAGGTGGCGATGCCTGGGCTTGAGTTGACGTTGACCGACATGCAGGATCAATCAATGGTCCGCCGGGTTTTTCTCGCGGCGGACTTTGGGGTCACGTCCGAGTCGCTGGCGGCCGGTGCGGAGTTGAGTGTGACGGTGCCTGTCAGCATTAAGGGGGCCGGGAGTACAGAACGGGTATCCGGTTACCGAGTCATCGCCTTTTACCCTTGATGTTTTCGAAAACAAAAAAACCCGAGGCCTTGCGGCGTCGGGTCAGGTTCCTACAACGCGCTTGCTAGGGCTTGCTGGAGGTTGGAAACGGCCAAGCCGCTTGAGGGCTAAGAGTCGTCTGGGCAGCGGGCGCAGCAGGGGCTGGTTTGGCAGCGGGCGCTTTCGCGGCTTTCTTGGCAGCCGGCTTCTTGGCTGCCTTAGCTACCGGCTTTTTTGCGACCACCGCCTTCTTCACGGCGGCCTTCTTAGCCGGTGCAGCCTTCTTAGCTGGTGCAGCCTTCTTAGCTGGTGCAGCCTTCTTAGCTGGTGCAGCCTTCTTAGCCGGTGCAGCCTTCTTAGCTGGTGCAGCCTTCTTAGCCGGTGCAGCCTTCTTAGCCGGTGCAGCCTTCTTAGCCGGTGCAGCCTTCTTAGCCGGTGCAGCCTTCTTAGCTGGTGCAGCCTTCTTAGCCGGTGCAGCCTTCTTAGCCGGTGCAGCCTTCTTAGCTGGTGCAGC
>CAJBVC010000550.1 GCA_903958915.1 uncultured beta proteobacterium | reverse complement strand
CATCGAAATTGAAAAACAGCGCTCGCTCGATCTCTTTGGTCCGTCCATGCATGCCAAAGCGTTTGTCGTGGCGGGCGTGGGCCTCGTCATGCCCAAGAGTAATGTGTCCATGGGCATGGTCGGCCGTGCGCGCAACGATGAGTTTCACGTGGCAGGCTACAGCGCCGGTGTGGGGGCAGGGTTGGAAGTGGATGTCTGGAAAGACGTCTTCGTTCGGACGGCCTACAAGACGGGTTTCGTCGATATGCCCGATGTCGTCACCAGTTCCGAAGGCGACAAGGCCTCGCACCACTTCAACTACAGCGAAGTGCTGATTGCGGTCGGCATGCGCTTCTGACGCACTACACGCTTCGTCAATCCGCCATTTCCACCCGATTGCGTCCGTTGCGCTTGGCCTGGTACAGGGCCTGGTCTGCCCGGCGCAGCAATGCGGCCAAGTCGGTGTCGTGGTCCGACCCTTGGGCCACCCCAAGACTGGCGGTGAACTGGATCAGCTCGCCGCTCGGCATGCTCACCTCAAGTGCCTCAATGCCTTTGCGCAGACGCTCCGCGGTCTGGTGGGCCACCTGTGCCGGCGCGTGGGTGAGAAACAGCGCAAACTCCTCGCCCCCCATACGGGCGATCGGCCTATCGGCATCGCGCACGGCATTCTGTAAGTAGTGGCCCAGGTCACGCAGCACCACGTCACCGCCATCGTGGCCGTAGCGATCGTTGATGTGTTTGAAATGGTCAATGTCAAACACCACCACCGATACCGCTTCCTGGTAGCGTCTGGCATGGACAAAGGCCTGGCCGGAGTGCAACTCGAACATGCGCCGATTGGCAAGCCCGGTGAGTGCATCGGTGTGTGCGAGGTGCTCAAGCTTTGATCGTGCCGTTTGCAGTTCCTGATGAGCGCCACCGAGAGCGACAGCGGCGTCATGTAGCAATTGCAGTTCACGGATAAATTCCGAGCCATCCGCGATGGCTTGTCCGTTGCGCGCCTGGAACAGGCTCTTGGAGAGCCGCACCACCGGTCGGGCTACGGCGAAGTACAAAACACCAAACAAGGTGAGTGATGCGAGTGCCAGCGCCCCCGCAACAGCGAACAGCATGATGCGTGCATCCGAGGTGGTCTGCAAAATCTGATCGGCCTCGGTGGTCGCCAGGTCGGCAACTTCGGCACCCACCGCCTCGGATTTGTTCAGCAGATCCTGCTTGATCGGTGCCCACAATGCGGTAGCCTGCGCGCAAACGCCTGCGCCGGGGCTGGCTGCAGCAACGGCCAGGGTCTGGTCCAGTGTGGTGAAGCTACGCGATACCAATGCGCGGGTGTCTGAGTCGCCTTGCAATGCGGCATCTTGCAACACGCTTTCCAGTCTTTGGCGTCGTTCTTTGCGTTGTTCAGAATCGGTGATGCAGGCAAGAGAGTCACCTTCGCGCGCCAGACGCTCCAGCCCCCGGATAATGCGGGTAGCTTCAAAGACCTTGGCGCTGGAGACGTCGTAGATGTGTTGCGCATCGTTTTCCAGTTTCGACTGTTGCCCCAGCATCAGCCAAAGCACAACGCCTCCAACCAGCCACACCACGGTAGCCAGGATACCAGTCAAGGCCAGCAGGCCAATTCTGCGTCTCAACGATGTGTTTTTCTGCATTTTTCCGCATGATAGGCCAGATGCGACCGGTTAGCGAGTCCGTCGAACCCTAAGAAGTTCATCCAGAATCAGGCAGGTGGCACCGATGGTGATGGCGCTGTCCGCCACATTAAAGGCCGGGAAATGGCCGCCATGGAATAGGGGGCTCAGCCAGGACCAGTGGAAGTCCAGGAAATCGACCACGTAGCCGTACAGCAGCCGGTCAATCACGTTGCCAATGGCACCGCCCAGAATGCAGGCCATGGCAAAACTGAACAGGCGCTGGCCTGGATGTGCCTTGAGCATCCAGATAATCACGCCTGCCGCAATAAAGCCTACCGCTGTAAAGAACCAGCGTTGCCAGCCCGATGCTCCTGCCAGGAACGAGAATGCCGCCCCGGTGTTGTGGGCGCGCACCACGTTGAAAAAGCTGGTCACGGTGGTGCTGTCGCCAAGTTGGTAATTCCCAACGACAAGCACTTTGGTGAATTGATCCAACAGAATGATGATGAAGGCCAGTCCCAGCCAAAACAGCATCCCGCTGCCCCCACCGGTTTTTGCGCCTCGAGCCATCATGCAAACCTTCGAACTTCACCGGGGCCATCCAAATTGGACGCACAGCGGCCGCACAGGGTGGGGTGGGCCGACACCGTGCCAATGTCATCGCAGTAGTGCCAGCAGCGCTCACACTTGGTGCCATTTGACACGCCAGCGCTTATGGAGAGTGCGTGACCAGCTACCAAAGTAATAGCAGAGGTGATGAATACAAATTTCAGGTCGGAGCCCAGGCTGGCCAGATAGGCACGGTCATCCTCGTTCACGGTGAGCGTTACTTCGGCCTGCAGTGAAGCGCCCACCTTGCCGTCGGCGCGCAGCACTTCAATGTCCTTGTTCACCTGTTCGCGGATTTCACGGATGCGCGCCCATT
>CAJBVC010000549.1 GCA_903958915.1 uncultured beta proteobacterium | reverse complement strand
GCGCACCCCAATTCCCGCTTCACGGTCGCAGCAGGCAACAACCCGGCGCTTGATTCCGAGTGGAACAACCCGGCCGGTGTGGCCATTGACGCCTTCATGTTTGGTGGCCGTCGCTCCACCACCGTCCCGCTGGTGACCGAAGCGCGCACCTGGACTGAAGGTGTTTACATGGCCGCTACCATGGGTTCAGAGACCACCGCGGCCGCGGTCGGCCAGATGGGCGTGGTGCGCCGCGACCCGTTTGCCATGCTGCCTTTCTGTGGCTACAACATGAGCGACTACTTTCAGCACTGGCTGGATCTGGGCGACAAGTTGACCCAGGCGGGCGCCAAATTGCCGCGCATTTACACAACCAACTGGTTCCGCAAAGGTGCCGACGGCAAGTTCGTCTGGCCGGGGTACGGTGAAAACATGCGTGTGTTGAAGTGGATGATCGACCGCATGGAGGGTAAGGCGCCAGGGATGGAGACCGTTTTTGGTGTGGCCCCCCTGTTCGACGAACTGACCTGGACCGGTCTGCCCTTCACGGCCGAGCAGTTCAAAACCGTCACCAGCATTGACAAGGCGGCATGGGCCGAAGAACTCAAACTGCACGACAGCCATTTTGAGCAATTGTCCTACCACCTGCCCAAGGCGCTCGTCGAGACCAAGTCGCTTCTGGAAAAAAGATTGGCGGCGTAGTCCATCAAACCCTGCCCCTCCAGGAGGGACAGGCCCAACCGCGCTAAAAGAAAAGCCACCGGGAGGTGGCTTTTTTGTGGCGTGTTATCTGCGCTTACTCGGCTTCGCCGCGATCACGCATTTGAGCCGCGCGCAGTTCGCCCACAAGCCGATGGTCGTGCTGGGCAAGTTCCCACATGGTGTCTTCAGCCTGGCGCGCTGCACGCCGACCCGCCCAGCGTTGGGCCACGCCAGCCACCACGGTAGACATCTGACGCAGGGACGGTGCCAGGTAGGACAACAGAGCGAAGGTAATGACCCACAGCCCCACCCAACCCGCCAGCAGTTGCCCGTCGGCCCAAGTATGAATCACCTGGTCGGCAACCACCAGCACGGCTGCCACCACCGCGGCAAGCAACATGCCGGCCAGGGTGTTGGAACTGTCCTGGGCAGTGGTGCCTTCCTGGCGTCGATCTGCCGGTAATGAAGTGGCAAAACGTGAAGGAGGGTAAGTCTCAGGCGTGTTGCCACGGAACGGGTTTTGGAGCGGAGTTAGCTTTGACATAGACGCATCATAGGGTTTTTACTAATACGATTCTACTTAATGTTGTTGATATGTCACATTCACACTGGTGATAATAGGAAATGAGCTCTCCCACCCTGCGCACCCTGGACCTGAATTTGCTGAAGGTCTTTGACGTCGTCATGTCCGAGCGCAGTCTGACCCGCGCGGCGCACCAGTTGGCACTGACCCAGCCGGCTGTCAGCAATGCCCTGCGGCGCCTGCGCGAGGCGCTGGGTGACGATTTGCTGGTCCGCCAGGGTCGTACGCTGGAGCCGACACCGCGCGCCCAGGAGCTCTGGCCTGCAGTGCGCGGTGCTTTACAACAATTGCAGGCATCGCTGCTGCCCGGAACATTCACACCGGCGAGCGCCAACACCACCTTTGTGCTCACCATGGCCGACGCCACCGCCGCCGAGCTGATGCCAGGGCTGCTTGCGGTCATGACGCGTGAAGCGCCAGGTGTGTCCATGCGGGTATTGCCGCTCACCACGCGTGACCCCCGCCACCTGCTCGACGATGGACAGGCCGACCTGGCGATCGGCTACTTTCCAGCGGTGTCCCCCGATCTCGCCGCGCGTTTGCTGGCTGGCGACCCGGTAACTTTCAAGCACCATCGCCTGTTTGAAGGGGACTACGTCTGCGTCATGCGCAAAGGCCATCCGCTGGCCGGGCGACCGCTTACCCTGGAGCGCTACTGTGCCGCACGCCACCTGCTGGTGAGTTTTTCGGGCCGGGCTTTCGGATTCGTTGACGGGGCCCTCGCTGCCCTCGGCCGCAGCCGCAGGGTGGTGCTGACGGTCAACCAGTTTTTCATTGCCGGCAAGGTGGTGGCAAGCTCGGACCTGCTGACGGTACTGCCGCGCCACTTTGTAAAAGTTACCGGCATCGCCGAACAACTGGTGGTACGCGAACTACCCTTTGCCACGGCGCCCATTCAGGTCGATGCGCTCTGGCATCTGCGCCATGATGGCGACAGTGGCCACGCCTGGTTACGCTCCCAGGTTGCCCAGCTCGCAACACGCGAGATGGCCTCATGAAAGTTCAGCTGCTGTCGGATTTGCACCTGGAGGCACATCCACATTGGACGCCGCGCCCCGCACCCGGCGCCGACGTGCTGGTGCTGGCCGGCGATATCGGTTCGTACCAGTCTGGATCGCAGCTTTCAGATACCGATTTCGGCTTGGGACGGTTCTCACCGCTGCAAGGCTGGCCAACCCCGGTGCTATTTGTCCCAGGAAACCACGAATACGATGCGCAGGACTTCGACCAGGCCCATGCCCGGCTGCGCGCCACCTGCGACCGACTTGGACTGACTTGGCTGGAGCGCGAGACGGTCGTCCTCCAAGGCGTACGCTTTGTAGGGACCACGCTGTGGACCGACTTTGACGCACTGGCGACTTCCACGCCGAGGCCGGGCAAGCCAAGTCCGGGACAGGCAAACGTCAATGCGCTGACACAGCAACTCAAAGCACGCGAAAAAGCCTTTCGCGCCGCCAACTACTACCTGAAGAAGACGCAGACCACCCGTGGCGGAGTTCCCATGCTTGCCGAGCAGGTACGGGAACTCGGCCTGGAGTGTCAGCAGTGGTTACGCGCGGCAATCGCGCAGCCGTACGCCGGAGCGACCGTGGTCATCACCCATTCCGCACCGAGCTTGCAGAGCGCCGACCCACGCTACGGCCACGTACCGGGCACTGCCGGCTTTTGCAACGCTCTGGACGATCTTCTGCCATGGGCGCAACTATGGCTGCACGGCCACCTGCATGCGCCCAGCGATTACGTTCACCAGGGTTGCCGCGTGGTCGCCAATCCATTGGGCTATGCCCGCAAGAATGAGCAAGCTGCCTTCAAGGGTCAACTCATATTAGAAGTGGCTGCCTAACAGCAAGCACTGACGCGATCTCAAACATTGATCCTGATTAAGTACTTCGCTGGGGCGAGGACTACTATTTGAAACGGTTCCCTTTCGTTTCAACTACACCTCAAAGCCATGAAAACACCAGAAAAATACGTTTACGTTTTCGGCAGCACCCGCACAGAAGGCGCCGCCGCCATGAAGAATCTGCTCGGCGGCAAAGGCGCCAATCTGGCCGAGATGTGCCGGTTGGGTATTACCGTGCCGTCCGGCTTCACCATCAGCACCGAGGCTTGCACCGCGTTTACCGAGCAAGGCCGCGAAGCGGTCCTGCAACTGATACAGGGCGAAGTGCTGGAAGGAGTCAAGTTTCTTGAGACGGAAATGGGCAAACAGTTCGGCAATGCCGATGACCCGCTGCTTCTGTCGGTGCGCTCCGGTGCCCGCGCCTCCATGCCCGGCATGATGGATACCATACTGAACCTCGGCCTCAACGACGAAGCGGTTGTGGGGCTGGCGCGCAAGTCCAACAACGAACGCTTTGCCTGGGATTCGTACCGTCGCTTTGTGCAGATGTATGGCGACGTAGTGATGGGCCTCAAGCCGGTGTCCAAGGAGGACCATGACCCGTTCGAAGTCATCATCGATATGGTCAAGGACAAGAAGGGCGTCAAGCTCGACACCGATCTTGACGCCCACGACATGAAGGAGTTGGTGCAGCGCTTCAAGTCGCTCATTCGCGCCCGCATCGGCCGCGACTTTCCCACCGACCCGTGGGAGCAACTTTGGGGGGCGGTGTGGGCCGTGTTCGAAAGCTGGAACAACGAGCGCGCCTGTGTCTACCGCGAGCTCAACGACATACCTGCGTCATGGGGCACTGCGGTCAACGTGCAGGCCATGGTTTTTGGCAACCTGGGCGACAACAGCGCCACCGGTGTGGCCTTTTCACGCGATGCGGGCACGGGTGAAGACCTGTTCAATGGCGAGTTTCTGGTCAACGCCCAGGGTGAAGACGTGGTGGCAGGCATTCGTACACCGCAACAGGTGTCGCTGGTGGGGTCGCGGCGCTGGGCCGAACTGGCCCTGGTGAGCGAGGACGATCGCAAAGCCCACTACCCGTCGCTGGAAGAATTGATGCCTGGCATTTACAAGGAACTGCTGCACGCCGAGACCACGCTGGAAAACCATTTCAGCGACATGCAGGACATGGAGTTCACCATCCAGGAAGGCAAACTCTGGATGCTGCAAACCCGCAACGGCAAGCGCACCGGCGCGGCCATGGTGCGCATCGCCATGGAGATGCTGCAGCAGGGCATGATCGACGAGCCCACCGCACTGCAGCGCGTCGCCCCGGACCGACTCAACGAATTGTTGCACCCGATTTTCGACCCGCACGCCCTGAAGGCGGCCACGCCCATAGCCCGCGGTCTTCCCGCATCGCCCGGTGCAGCCACCGGGCAGATCGTATTTTTTGCCGATGAGGCAGAAACCTGGTTCAAGGCGGGCAAGGACGTTGTCCTGGTGCGCCAGGAAACCTCGCCGGAAGACCTGCGCGGCATGAGTGTTGCCAAGGGCATTCTCACTGCGCGCGGTGGCATGACCTCACACGCGGCGGTGGTAGCACGTGGCATGGGTAAATGCTGCGTCTCCGGTGCCGGTGCGGTGCATGTAGACCTCAAAGCTCGCACCATGACGGTGGGCGACACCATTTACAACGAAGGTGACTGGATCTCACTCAACGGCTCCACCGGTGAGGTCTATGTGGGCAAGATCGCTACCCGCGACGCCGAGTTGAGCGGCGACTTCGGTGCCCTGATGGCGTTGACGGACAAGTACAAGCGCCTGGAAATTCGCGCCAACGCCGACAGCCCGGCGGACGCCAAGGTAGCGCACGCCTTTGGGGCCACCGGCATTGGCCTATGCCGCACCGAACACATGTTCTTTGAGGGCGAGCGCATTCTGGCAGTACGCGAAATGATTCTGGCCGACAACGAAGCCGGGCGACGCAAAGCGCTGACCAAGCTGCTGCCGATGCAGCGGGGCGACTTTGAAGGGCTGTTCCGCGAGATGCATGACCTGCCGGTGACCATCCGGCTGCTCGACCCGCCGTTGCACGAGTTTTTGCCGCATGACGATGCCAACCAGCGCGTCATGGCCAGCGAGATGAAAGTGCCGCTGGGCAAGATCAAGATGCGGGTGGAAGAACTGCACGAGTTCAACCCCATGATGGGCCACCGGGGTTGCCGCCTGGGTATCAGCTACCCCGAGATCACCGAGATGCAGACGCGTGCCGTGATTGAGGCAGCGCTCAATGTGCGGCACCTGGGCATCCACGTCAAGGCCGAAATCATGGTGCCGCTGGTGGGTACGGTGCGCGAGTTCAATGCCCAGGCCGAGGTGATTCGGCGCACTGCGGCAGCGGTGTTTGCCGAGCGCGGCGAGACGCTGGAATACCTGCTTGGAACCATGATCGAGACGCCCCGTGCTGTGTTGATTGCCGACAGCATCGGCAAGCAGGCCGAATTCTTCTCGTTTGGCACCAACGACCTCACGCAGATGACCCTGGGCTTCTCGCGCGACGACGCCGGCAAGTTCCTGCCCGAGTACCTGAAACGCGGCATTTACGAGCACGACCCGTTCCGCACTATCGACCAAAAGGGCGTTGGCGCCCTGGTGCAGATGGCGGTGGAGAAAGGCCGAAGCGTGCGCCCAGACATTGAAGTGGGGGTGTGTGGTGAACACGGCGGCGACCCGGCCTCGGTGGCATTCTTCCACCGCGCCGGACTCGACTACGTGAGCTGCTCACCCTACCGGGTGCCCATCGCCCGGCTGGCGGCAGCGCAGGCGGCGCTGCCATAGATGCTATCGTTACCATAGCTGTCTACGCATATTCCGCGAGCCTGAACTGCCGTTTTTGTACTC
>CAJBVC010000548.1 GCA_903958915.1 uncultured beta proteobacterium | reverse complement strand
GGCGGATTCGTAGCGCACCCGCTCGCCGCTCAACCCCAGGCTCTCAAACAGCACGCGCGCCCGCTCAGCTTCGCTGGGGCCGGTTCCAAAGACCGTTCCCTCGCCACCGGTGAACACGATCTGCAGGTCTGGCTGCACTCGGGCGGCCGCAGCGGGCGCGACCATGCGTTCTGCGCCATCGTTGAGCACTGGCTGCCGATGGTCCTGCGCGATATACCCATGCTCAAACGCTCCCCCCAAAACGACCATACCCACAAAGGGGCGAAGGTCGGCTTGCGGGGGCATCTCCGCATAGCGCGATTCGAGGTCGTGCAACAAGGCGTTGGGTGCCGGTAGCCAGCCGAGAAAAACAAGCAAACCCAAGGCAGTCGCGGTCAGCGCGCGGGCCAGCGCTGGCCGATGCCCGAAGGCCCAAAAGCCAACGAGAAGCAACGCAATGACCCACACCAGAGGCTGGGTGAAACCACTCAGAATTTTGCCTAGAACGAACAAGGGCTTGCGACCGGTTGGGTTAGCCAGACCTGGCTCGCGATCCGCGCCATGTTGCCGCCCATGACTTGCGCAATGTGGGTGTCGGACATACCTGTCTTCATGAGCGCGGTGGGCAAAAGTTCCCAGGTTTCGATGGGGCAGTAGGTGGCGCGTGCAATGGCGCGGTCGTAGCCGGCCGATGGTGGCCACCAGTAGCCAGGGTCGAAGCCCCCGGGAGGCGTGTCATCCCGACCCTCTTGAGAAAAGCCGTTGTCCAGGCCGATCCCAACATGGTCAATCCCCACAAGATCGGCCACATAGGCCGCGTGTCGCGCAACATCGTCGGCACAGGGCGTGTGGGTTCCGAGAAAGAACGACACGCCCGAGACACAAACGGCCCCGCCCGTTGCGGCGCAGGCGCGGATCTGCTCGTCGGTGATGTTGCGGCCATGCTCCACCAGTGCCAGCGGATTGGCGTGGCTGAAGATCACGGGTGCGCTGGATGCAGCCATGATGTCCAGACTGCAGCGACGCCCGGTGTGTGAGCAGTCCATCAACAGCCCCGCTGCGTTGACCGCTTCCACCATCCTCCGGCCCAGCGGCGTCAATCCCCGCGCCACATCGTGGCACCCATCGGCCACCGTGTTGTTGCGGTTGTAGGCAAAGTGGATTTGGCGCACACCAAGGTCGCGGTACAGAGCCACCATGTCAGGCTGCTCCAGCAGCGGCATGGCGCCTTCGAGGTCGAAGCCGATGGCAACGGCACCCCGTGCGCGCACCGCTTCAATATCGGCCACGCTTGCAACCAGCGCATAGCTCTCTGGATGGGCGGCAATCGTCGCGCGATAGCCCGCGATCACCGCCATGATTTGCGAAAGCGGATTCATGTCCATTCCGACATTGATCGAAACGTAATGCACCCCCGCTTCCCGCAGACGGTCAATCGGGGCGAAACTGGCTTGCGGGTGCAGCGGCAGGCAGGTGTGGGCTTCCCAGTGAATCATTCGATGCTCCAGATTGCGAACTATTCGGGTCGGTCGAGCTTGGAGCTCAGCAGTATGGTGGAGAAAGTGTCCTTCACGCCCTTGATGCCACGGATGCGGTCAATCACCGAGTCGAGTTCTTCGGTGGACTCGGTGGTCAGCATGGCACACAGGTCATAGCGGCCGCTCACCGAAAAGATCTTGTGGATCTCGTGGCGACGCGTCAGCGCCTTCACCACGTTGGCGGCGCTCTCCGAGTCGGTGGAAATCAGCACCATGGCCCGGATGCCGGTATTGCTGTGCGGCGCAACCGTGGCGATGGTGTAGCCGGAAATGACACCTGCATTTTCCAGCGCCTTGAGACGCAACACGACGGTACTCCGGGCACAACCGAGGGCCTGTGCCAGTTTCACCACCGGCAAGCGGGCGTTGACGCGCAGCAGCTCCAGCAGCTTTTTATCGAGGGGGTCCAGGGTGGGTGTCATCATCGAAGCAAAATGTACTCAGTCGCTGCATTTTGACTCAAAAACCAATGTTGCATCAGTCATTCTGCATGTTTTCATTGTGGGTTGCCATTTCTAGAATTCACAACATACACCTTTCAAACCATTCCACATTCCCGATTCTGGAGACAACGAAATGCTGCAACCCGTCATACCGCTCTATGCTGGCAAACTGCTCACGCGCGGGGAACTGGAGTCCTATGATCCCGAGAGTGAGTCGTGGCAAAAACAGTTTTCGCGGCGCTACACCCACCACTCGGAGCTGGACGGAGTGCTCAACCACATCGAAAACGTCAACGAGACGGTGTATCAAAAGTTTGCCATCGCCGTCACGCCGTACATGGCCCAATTGATGGACCGCGATGACCCGAATTGCCCCATCCGTCTGCAGTACCTGCCGACGTTCCATGAAGAAACCAAGCCCGGCTTTGCCACCATGCTCGACCAGCTCGGCGAAGAGGGTGACACCATTGACGGCACCAGCATCGTGCATCGTTATCCGCGCCGGGTGCTGTTTCTGGTCTCCAACACGTGCGCCACGTTGTGCCGCTTTTGCACCCGCAAGCGCATGGTGTCCCAACCCAAGGGCTCGGTGCACAAGGATGAGATCGAACGCTCGATCGACTACATCGCCAACAACAAGAATATCGAAGATGTGCTGCTCTCCGGCGGCGACCCGCTGACCTTCACCGACGAGCGTCTGGACGAAATTCTGGGCAGCATCCGCAAGCGCGCACCGCATGTGCGCTTCCTGCGCATGGGCTCGCGCATGGTGGTGCAACTGCCCACCCGCGTCACGCCCGAGCTCTGTGCGGTGCTGGAAAAGCACCGTGTGCAGATGGTCAACATCCACATCAACCACCCCAAGGAAATTACGCCGCTGCTGCGCCAACGCGTCAAGATGCTGCAAAAGGCCGGCATCATGATGGGCCTTCAGACGGTGTGTCTGAAGGGCGTGAACGACAGCGTGGAAGTGATGCGCGAACTGTTCATGCAGACTGTCGAGATGGGCGTGCGTCCGTACTACGTGTACTCCACCGATATGGTCGAAGGTGCGCACCACTTCATCGTGCCGCACCGCCGCATGCTCGAACTTTATGAAGGCCTGCGCGGCTGGATCAGCGGACCCGCAGTGCCAACCTTTATCGTCGACGGTCTGGGCGGTCTGGGCAAACTGCCCATCATCCCGAGCTATGTGCGCGAAGAGGCTTTGCCCGATGGCAGTGGCACAACCGTCAAATGCCGCAACTACGCTGGCAAGACAGTCGAGATGCCGGGATTGGGGCAGGACTTCAGCCTGCCCTCTGTCAGCAACTAGAGCGGGGCAGCCCATGAAACACGGTTCACCCTATGGCACGCACCGCGTGATTGAGCCTCAGGGCGTTTTGCCCCAGGGCGCCTGGAAGATCGACAACACGATGGAGATCTGCGACAACGAAATTCTCATTGATGTGTCGGCACTCAATATCGACTCGGCCAGCTTCACACAGATCAAGAAGCAGGCCCAAGGCGATGTGGCGAAGGTGGAAACAATCGTGCGCGACATCGTGGCACAGCGCGGCAAGCACCACAACCCGGTCACGGGGTCGGGCGGCATGCTGATCGGCACCATTGCAGAAATCGGCACCGCCCTGACCGGCAAGATCGATCTCGAGGTGGGCGACATGATCGCCACCCTGGTTTCCTTGTCGCTCACACCGCTGCGCATTGACGCCATTCGCGCCATCCACATGGAGCGCGACCAGATCGATATCGAGGGCAAGGCCATATTGTTTGAAACCGGGCTGTACGCCAAGCTGCCGGCCGACATCCCGGAGAAGACCGCCCTGGCGATTCTGGACGTAGCCGGTGCGCCTGCGCAGACGGCACGACTGGTCCACTCCGGCGACACCGTTGTTGTGATTGGCGGAGGCGGCAAGTCCGGCACCCTGTGTGTGTATGAGGCCAGGAAGCGGGCCGGACCTACCGGCTGCGTGATCGGTGTGTCGCCCTTTGCGAAAGACTGCCAGCGCATGCAGGAACTCGGCTGGGCAGATCACGCGCTGCAGGTCGATGCGACCAACGCGCTGGCATTGATGGAGGCCGTGTCAAACGTGACCCAAGGCCGCCTGGCCGATGTCGTTATCAACTGCGTCAATATCCCCAACACCGAAATGGGCAGCATCCTGGCGACCCGCCAGCACGGCAAGATCTATTTCTTCTCCATGGCCACCAGCTTTACCGCGGCCGCTCTGGGCGCAGAGGGTGTCGGCAAGGACGTGGAGATGATTGTGGGCAATGGCTACGCGCAAGGGCACGCCGAGCACGCGCTGAACCTGCTGCGCGAAAGCCCGCGACTGCGCCAGTTGTTCGAAGAACTGTACGTCTAGGCCATGGCCGCGCCGAGTGCACTGTGGGGCAAAGTTCGCAGCGGGGGCATCAGCACTCTGGCGGTGATGGGCATGACCAAGAACACCGGCAAGACCGTGGCGCTCAACCACCTGCTAGCCTGTGCCGATGCAGACAAAGTGGCCGTCGGCGTGACCTCCATCGGCCGTGACGGTGAAGCGCGGGACCAGGTTTTTCAATTCCCCAAACCACCCGTTACGGTGTGGCCGGGCATGCTCGTCGCGACCGCACGTGACACCCTGAGTCGCGCGAAGGTGCATACCCGCCCTGTGTGCAATACGGGTTTGGACAGCCCCATGGGCGAGATCGTGATCGTTCGGGCTCAGGAGCACGGTGCCATGGAAATCGCCGGTGCGTCGCGGAGCACCGACTTGCTGGCACTGATCGCCCAAATGAAGACTTGCGGTTGCGATCTGGTGGTACTTGACGGTGCCTTGGGTCGCAGCCACCATGCCTCGCCCGCGGTGGCCGATGCGGTGGTGCTGGCGACCGGTGCGGCCATTGGGGGCGGCATACAGGATGTGATTCGCAAAACGCGCGACCGGCTGGGTATTCTGGGCGTGGCGCAAGCGCCCGAGGCCATACGCAACCTGTGCGCGCCGGTGTTCGCCATGGGAGGCGTCGGCATCTGGGATGGTCGGGGAAAATGCCTCTACACGGCCCCCATTTCAACACTGAATGCGGCTCCAGCGCTTATGGAACATGCGCAGGCAGATATCAAAACCATAGCAGTCAGTGGTGCGGTGGGCCGCAAGCTGTGGGCCGCGCTGTTGGTGCTGGCTGACCAGAAGCCTGGCCTCGCCGTGGTGGTGAACGATGGAACCCGTCTGTTTGTCGACGCAGCCGAACTGGTGGCGTTTGAGAAACTCGGTGCGCAACTCCTGGCCTACCAGGGCATTCGCATCGCGGGCGTTACTGTCAATCCGTTTACGCCGCAAGGGGGCGACTTTGACGCCCATGTGTTGTTGCAGGCAGCCAAGGAAGCCTTTCCCCAGTACCAGGTCACCGACGTGGTGCTGGAAAACTCCATTCAACCTTGCGGGACAGAGTAGATCTATGAGCCACTTACAACTAGACCAAACCCAGATCGATCGCGCCCGCGCATCGGCACAACGCATTGCCCGCCAGGTATTCGATGACATGAGCCGCTTCACCACCACCACCGTGGAGCGTGCCACCGTGCGCCTGCTGGGCGTCGATGGTGTGGATGAAAACGGCGTCCCCTTGCCCAACCGGCTGGTCGAACACATGCAGGCGCAGGGCCTGTTGCAGCATGGTGCTGCCACACTGTTGGCGGCGGCCATGCAGGAACTGGGCTGTAGCGCGCAGCAAGTGGCAGAGGCGGTGGCTGCAGGCACGCTGACACTGCACAAGCCCGGCGATGAGGTGGCAGCGCGCACGGCTGCAACCGCCCTGGCACAGACCCGGTGCGCGCAGATTGCGGCCCAACGCGAAAAACGAGATGCGCAGATCAAGAACCTGGGCGAAGGCAAGGCACCGTGGCTGTACCTGATTGTGGCCACCGGCAACATTTTTGAGGATGTTGCGCAGGCCCGCGCGGCTGCGGAGCAGGGGGCCGACATCATTGCCGTGATCCGCTCCACCGGACAGAGTCTGCTGGACTATGTGCCCTATGGAGCGACTACTGAGGGCTTCGGTGGCACCTACGCCACGCAGGAAAACTTCCGCCTCATGCGTGCCGCGCTCGACGAAGTGGGCGCGAAGGTGGGTCGGTACATCCGCCTGACGAACTACTGCTCGGGTTTGTGCATGCCGGAGATTGCCGCCATGGGTGCCATGGAGCGGCTGGACATGATGCTCAACGATTCGATGTACGGCATCATCTTTCGCGACATCAACATGCAGCGCACCTTTATTGACCAGTTCTTTTCGCGCATGGTCAATGCCTATGCCGGCATCATCATCAACACCGGCGAAGACAACTACCTGACCACCGCCGATGCTTTCGAGGCCGCACACACCGTGTTGGCGTCGCAGCTCATCAACGAGCAGTTTGCCTACCTGTCGGGTTTGAAACCGGAGCAGATGGGGCTGGGCCATGCGTTCGAGATCCACCCCGAGCTGGAGAATGGTTTTCTGTGGGAAATCGCCCATGCGCAACTGGTGCGACAGGTGTTTCCGGATGCGTGCCTGAAATACATGCCGCCGACCAAACACATGACCGGCAACATTTTCAAGGGCCATATCCAGGACGCGCTGTTCAACATGGTGAGTACCCTCACGCAACAGAACATTCACCTGCTGGGCATGATGACCGAGGCCATTCATACCCCCTTCATTCAGGACCGTTTCCTCGCCATCCAGAATGCCAAGTACGTGTTTGGCACCATGCGCGACCTGCACTCCGAAATCGAATTCAAGGCCGGCGGCAAAATTGAATTGCGCGCCCAGGAAGTATTGGCACAAACTGAACAGATTCTGGCCGAAATTGAAGGCATGGGCCTGCCAGCAGCAATCGGCAAGGGCACGTTTGCAGAGATCTCCCGTACCCCAACCGGGGGCAAAGGGCTTGATGGCGTGATTGCGAAGTCCCAGGACTACTTCAACCCTTTTCCCGCACTCATGCTGCCGGGGTTTTTGGGGTCAGAGCCCAAATTCGCGGTGCCTTCAGCACCCCCGGCGGGTGCGACGCAAGGCGTCGCAGCGAAATTGGTGTCTGACCCCAATAACCCAACCGCAGCAAAATGGGTGAAACCTTACGGCGATACCTTGAACGATGGCAGGGTGCAAGTCTCCTTCACCTTGCCCGTGGCACTCGACGAAGTCGCCAAAGAAGGTGCCAAGCAGCTCGCGCTGGCCATGGGTCTGAATGAGCCCGCCGTGGTGCACGCCGAAGACATGGGCCAGGGCTTCAGCTTCTATGTTGTCTACGGCCAGTGCAAACACCAGGTGGACCTGTCGCAGCTCACCATTTCCAAGCCCGAATACGACGTGCTCGACAAGGATGGTGTTAACGCGCGTATCGCCGAAACGATGGGTCGCAAGATGGTGGTGGTGGGCGCCTGCATCGAGACCGATGCGCACACGGTCGGCATTGACGCCATCATGAACATGAAGGGCTACAACGGCCACAAGGGGCTGGAGAGCTACCACGAGATTCGCGCCATCAACATGGGCGCACAAGTGGACTCCGAAGACCTGGTGGCCCGTGCCATTGAGGAGAAAGCGGATGTGATTCTGGTGTCGCAGATCGTGACACAGAAGAATATCCACCTCGACAACCTCACCAAGCTGTCCGACCTGCTCGAAGCCGAAGGCATTCGCGACAAGGTGATCCTGGTGGTGGGCGGCCCGCGCATCAGCCACGAACTCGCCAAGGAGCTGGGCTACGACGCCGGCTTTGGCGTCAAGAGTTACGCCGAAGATGTGGCATCCTTTGCCATTCATGAGTGGAGCAAACGCAATGTCTGAACCCATCACTTCCCTGATCCGCCTGCGCATGGGCGCACACGACGCCCATTACGCCGGCAATCTGGTCGATGGCGCCAAGATGCTGCATCTCTTCGGCGATGTGGCTACCGAGCTGCTGATTCGCAGCGATGGTGATGAAGGCCTGTTTGTGGCCTATGACAACGTGGAGTTTCTGGCGCCGGTGTACGCCGGTGATTTCATCGAAGCCAGCGGGCACATTGTCAGCATGGGCAAAAGCTCGCGCAGGATGGTGTTTGAGGCGCGCAAGGTGATCTCTGCTGCGGGAATCGTCGATCAGGTGTCTGCTGCCAATGTGCTGAAAGAACCGGTCGTGGTCTGCCGCGCGTCGGGCACTTGTGTGGTGCCGGTGGCGATGCAGCGCGGCGCTGGCGGACACGGAAGTTGACATCAGCCCCTATGGACAAACTCATCATCACGGTAGCGCTCACCGGTGCCGAGGTCAGCAAGGCTGACCAGCCCGCCTTGCCCATCAGCGCGCAGGAAATTGCCGTTGCTGCGGAAGAGTGCGCCAAGGCTGGCGCCAGCATCGTGCACCTTCATGCGCGAAGAAGCGACGGCACGCCGACGCAGGACAAGGCGGTGTACCGCGAGATCATCGCCGCGGTGCGGGAGCGCTGCGATGTCATCATTCAAGTCTCCACCGGTGGAGCCGTCGGCATGACGGCGCAGGAGCGACTCGACCCGGTCAGCCTGCGCCCGGAGATGGCGACGCTGTCCATGGGCTCGGTGAACTTCGGTGGTGATGTATTCATGAACCACCCTGCCGATATGGAAACCTTTGCCAAGGCGATGCAGGCGCACGGCGTCAAGCCCGAGCTGGAGATTTTCGACGCTGGCATGATCGCCACCGCCAGCCGCTGGATTAAGAACGGTTTACTGCCTGCCAACGCGCATTTCGACTTTGTGCTGGGTGTACCCGGTGCCATGCCCGCAACCCCGGAAGCCCTGATGTACTTGAAGTCGCAGCTCCCCGTTGGTGGCACCTGGACCGTGGCCGGCATCGGCCCGGCGCAGTTGCAGCTGGGCACCATGGCCATCGTGCTGGGTGGCCATGTGCGCGTGGGCTTCGAAGACAACGTGTACTTCCGCAAGGGCGAGCTCGCCACCAGCAACGCGCAGCTGGTGCAACGCATCGCCGACATCAGCCGTCTGCTGGAGCGGCCTGTAGCGAATCCGCTCGAGGCCAGACAACTACTTGAGCTGATCTAAGAACGCTACTTGTTTGATAGCTGTTTGCGCTTGCCAGACGGGCCCAGTAGTGCAGTTTCATGGTTGAACTTCGGTCGCATGGCTGGACGTTGTAATACCATGGGAGCCTTGATCGCCATCCATTGCGTTGCCTGCCATGACTGATTCGAACCCTTACACACCACCGCCAATCTGGACCTGGAACAAGCCGAGCGGCGGCCGCTTCGCCAATATCAATCGTCCCGTGGCGGGTGCCACCCATACGCAGGACCTTCCGCGCGGAAAACACCCCCTTCAGTTGTATTCGCTGGCCACCCCCAATGGCGTCAAGGTCACGGTGATGCTGGAAGAGTTGCTTGCGCTGGGCTTTGGGGGCGCCGAATACGACGCATGGCTGATTCGTATCAACGAGGGGCATCAATTTGGCAGTGGCTTTGTGGAGGTCAACCCGAATTCCAAGATCCCGGCTTTGCTGGACTGCAGTGGACCAAACCCGGTCAGAGTATTTGAATCCGGGGCGATTCTTCTCTACCTGGCAGAGAAGTTTGGTGCGTTTGTGCCTGCCGATCCAGGCCGTCGTGCGGAGTGCCTGTCCTGGTTGTTCTGGCAAATGGGAGCGGCTCCCTATCTCGGTGGTGGTTTTGGCCACTTCTATGCCTATGCCCCGACAAAAATCGAATATGCGGTTGATCGCTTTGCGATGGAAGTCAAGCGGCAGCTGGATGTGCTGAACCAGCGCCTTGCAGAAAGTCGTTTTATCAGTGGCGACGACTACACGATTGCCGACATGGCCATCTGGCCCTGGTATGGTGGGCTGTCCAAGGGCCTGTTGTACGAGGCGGGCGAATTCCTGCAGGTCAAGGAGTACACCCATGTGATCCGCTGGGCCGACGAGATTGCCAAGCGCCCCGCCGTGATGCGGGGGCGCATGGTCAATCGCGTCATGGGGCCGCCGGAATCACAACTGCACGAGCGCCATGATGCGTCGGATTTTGATACGCGCACCCAGGACAAGGTAGAACCTGGTCGTTGACCAGTCGCCGCTTGGACTTGGGCATCTCCGCTGGAATGCGCCTTTGGGCGGGGTTGCCAGAACCGATACCGAACTCGGCGAAAATACCCGCATGTTTGTACACCTGCGCCTGCACACCGAGTTTTCCGTCGTCGACGGGACCAACCGCATTGATGATGTTGTCAAAGCCGGTGCCCAGGATAGGCAGCCTGCCTTGGCCATCACCGACCTCAACAATCTGTTTGGTGCGATCAAGTTTTACAAGGAGGCGCGCAGCAAGGGCGTCAAGCCAATCATTGGCGCTGAGATTGTGGTTGAAGGATTGGGCAGCGATGTGCTGGCTACCTCGCGGATGGTGTTGCTGGTCCAAAACAAGCAGGGCTACCTCAATCTTTCCGAGCTGATTGCACGGGCCTATACCCAGAATGTGGTCAAAGCGCAGGCAGTGGTCAAACTGGCGTGGTTGCACGATCTCAATGAGGGGCTGATCGCGTTGGCGGGTGCACAAGCCGGACCGGTGGGGCAGGCTCTGGTACAGGGCGACGAGCAGCGTGCTACCGAAGTTGCGTTGCAGTTGGCCGGAATTTTCCCGCATCGTTTCTATCTCGAGCTGCAGCGCGCGGGGCGTGCTGACGACGATGCCCATGTAACGGCAGCTGTGCTGCTGGCGGCGCGCCTGCAGTTGCCGGTGGTGGCAACGCATCCGGTGCAGTTTGCGCAGGAAGATGACTTTGAGGCCCATGAGGCCCGCGTGTGTATCGCCGACGGTGAGATTCTGGGCAACGTCAAGCGCGTGCGTCGTTTCACCCGCGACCAGTACTTCAAGTCAAGTGCCGAGATGACCGCTTTGTTTGAGGATCTGCCCTCGGCGCTTGCCAACACGCTCGAAATCGCCAAGCGATGCAACCTGACTTTGATCCTGGGCAAGCCGCAATTGCCAGACTTTCCTACGCCCGAGGTCCATGGGCAGCGGATGTCGCCGGACGAATACTTCCGCTACGCCTCGCACGAGGGGCTGAAAGAGCGCATGGCGCATCTGTACCCGGATGCGGCGGTGCGCGCGCAAGAGATGCCGCACTACGTGGAGCGGCTGGAGTTTGAGATCGCGACCATTCTGAAAATGGGGTTCCCCGGCTACTTTTTGATCGTTGGCGACTTTATCAACTGGGCCAAGAAAAATGGTTGCCCGGTAGGTCCTGGGCGCGGCTCCGGGGCCGGTTCGCTGGTGGCGTATGCGCTCAAGATTACCGACCTCGACCCCCTCCAATACAAACTGCTGTTCGAGCGTTTTCTGAACCCCGAGCGGGTGTCCATGCCCGACTTTGACATTGATTTTTGCCAGAGTAACCGGGACCGGGTGATCGACTACGTCAAGAGCAAATACGGCAAGGAGGCGGTGAGCCAGATCGTGACCTTTGGCACGATGGCTGCGCGCGCCGCCATTCGCGATGTGGGGCGCGTGCTGGACATGAGTTACACCTTCTGCGACGGCATCAGCAAGCTCATCCCCAATAAACCGGGCGTGGCTGTCACTCTGCAATTGCCACCGCCCGACCGCAAGAAGGACGACAAACTGGTCTATGCCAGCGAAGCCGAGCCGATTCTGGCGGAGCGCGAGGCCAAGGAAGAAGATGTCAAAACCCTGCTCGAACTCGCCCGCAAGTTGGAGGGCATGACGCGCAATGTCGGCATGCACGCCGGCGGCGTGTTGATTGCACCCGGCAAGCTCACCGACTTTTGCCCGCTCTACCAGCAGCCTGGCAGCGAGTCGGCGGTCAGCCAGTTTGACAAGGACGATGTGGAGGCCATTGGGCTGGTGAAGTTTGACTTTCTGGGTCTTGCCACGCTCACGATTCTGGAGATTGCCCGGGACTTCATCGCCAAGCGGCATGCTGGACAGGAAGACTTTGCCTACGAGAACCTGCCGCTGGACGACGCCAAGGTGTACCGGCTTTTCTCGGAAGGCAAGACCGAGGCCGTATTCCAGTTCGAGTCCCGCGGCATGCAGGGCATGCTGCGCGATGCCAAGCCCACGCGCCTGGAAGACCTGATCGCCTTGAACGCACTCTATCGCCCCGGCCCGATGGACCTGATCCCCAGTTTTGTGGCACGCAAGCACGGGCGCGAGGTGATCGAGTACCCGCACCCGCTGGTGGCCGAGATGCTCTCTGAGACCTACGGCATCATGGTCTACCAGGAACAGGTGATGCAGACCGCGCAGATCCTGGGCGGCTATTCGCTCGGTGGCGCCGACATGCTGCGCCGCGCCATGGGCAAGAAGAAGGCCGAGGAGATGGCCGAACACCGCAGCATCTTCCGTGCGGGGGCGGCCAAGAACGACATCAGCGAGGCCAAGGCCGATGAGGTGTTCGACCTGATGGAAAAGTTCGCCGGCTACGGCTTCAACAAGTCGCATGCTGCCGCGTACTCCCTCTTGGCCTACCACACGGCCTGGATCAAGGTGCACTACACCGCCGAGTTCTTCTGCGCCAACATGACGGTGGAAATGGACGACACCGACAAGCTGAAGGTGCTGTTCGAGGATGCCGAGAAGATGGGCTTGTCATTTGAGCCGCCCAATATCAACCGGGGTGTCTACCGCTTTGAGCCCATCTCCAACCAGCAGATTCGCTATGGGCTGGGTGCCATCAAGGGAGGCGGGCAGCAAGCCATTGACGCCATTGTGGCGGCGCGTGAGGGGCATGGCCCGACCCAGGAGGCGGGGCCCTTCACCAGTTTGTTTGATTTTGCCCGGCGCGTGGACCGCAGTCGGCTGAACAAGCGTTGCGTCGAGGCGCTGATCAAGGCAGGTGCTTTTGACACCCTGCAACTCAACCGCGCCGCGTTGGTGGAGTCGATCGAGCGGGCATTTGACTTTGCTGCAGCGTCTGCAGCCAACATCAACCAGGTTGGCTTGTTCGACATGGGAGGTGAGGACGACCATGGCTCGAGTCTGCAGGAGCCCGAACTGGTCCACGCCATTCCCTGGGGCGTGAAGCAGCGTCTGACGCAGGAAAAAACCGCGGTGGGCTTTTACCTGTCGGGCCATCTGTTTGATGAGGTGGCGCTGGAAGTGCGGCGCTTTGCCAAACGCCCGATTGAAGAGCTGGTCGACACCCGCGAACCCCAACTGGTGGCGGGCATCGTGACGGATTTTCGCGTCATCAACGGCGCGCGCGGCAAGTTGGCACTGTTCAAGCTCGACGACAAGTCGGCCATGATCGAAGCCCGCGCCGAGGAGTCGCTGATCCTGGCGCACAAGAACGTGCTCAAGGACGATGAATTGATCATCGTGATGGGCAAGGTGCAGCCGGACCGTTTTTCGGGCGGTATGCAACTCACGGTTACCCAGATCTGGGATCTGGAGCAGGCGCGCTGCCGGTTTGGCAAGTACTTGCGGGTGGCGGTCAACGGCAAGGCACCCGATATCGCACGCCTGCTGCGCGAGTTTCCTGCGCGGCGCGAGCAGTCCGAGCAAGGTGACCTCGTGCGTGGCCTGACGGTGCGCCTGCAAGTGCAGCGCCAGCTCGACGGGCAACCCCCCTGGGATGCGTCGGATGCACAGCTTTGTAGCGGGGCCAAGGCAGACCTGCATTTGGGTGATGAATACCGTTTTTACCCGAGTGACGCGGCTCTGGCAGGCTGGCGTGCCCAGGCCGACCAGGGCCACGCGGTGATTGCCTACGACTGATTCCGGCGGGCAGGGAAGTGGTCTAAATGAGATATACTCGCATTTAGATTGAGATTTTTCTCCATCCGTTTCAGCTTCTAGAAGGTGCCCATGCTCTTGTCGACACTTCCCAATGGATCCCACGCGGTGGTGGCCGATGTGGTGGCTTCGTCAGTAGATGTTGGCCCAGCAACATTACGACGCCTGGGCGAACTGGGCTTTATTCCTGGCGAACCGGTGCGGGTTTTGCGACGCGGACCGGGTGGGCGCGAGCCGCTGGCGGTGCAAGTTGGCGAGACCCAGTTCGCGCTGCGCCTATTGGAAGCCAACTGCATTCGGGTGCGCATCCACGAGCCGTCGGTCTGCTGAGGATTGAATGGCTTCGGCTTTGGCCTCCGCATTTCCCATCAAAAGTATTGCCCTGGTTGGCAACCCGAATTGCGGCAAAACTGCACTCTTTAACCTGCTCACCGGCGCCCGCCAGAAGGTTGCCAACTATGCGGGAGTCACCGTCGAGCGCAAGGTGGGGCAAGCCCGGCTGGCCAGTGGGCAGACCATTTCGGTTATCGACCTTCCAGGCTCCTATAGCCTGACGCCCGCCACTCCCGACGAGCAGGTCATGCTCGAAGTTATTGAAGGCCGCCGACCCGGCGAGGCAGCACCCGATGTGATCGTGGCGGTGGTGGATGCCACCAACCTGCGCATGAACCTGCGCCTGGTGCTCGAACTCAAGCGCCTGGGCCGCCCGCTGATGGTGGCGCTGAACATGACCGATGTCGCCCGTACCCACGGGCTAGCCATTGATGTTGGGCAACTGGCCGCGGAGCTCGGCTGCCCGGTCGTGGAGACGGTGGCGGTACACAGCGAGGGCCACAAGGCACTGCTGGTACAACTGCAAACCTGTCTGGACGCACTCACGGCATCCGCGACGCCGACGTCTGCGGCACCAACACCGCTGGACTCGGCAACGCTGCAAAACGAAGTGCGCCGCATTCTGGCCGCTGCAGCGCCACAGGCGGCGCGTCTGGGG
>CAJBVC010000547.1 GCA_903958915.1 uncultured beta proteobacterium | reverse complement strand
CGGTCAATCAGGTACTTGTGAAAATTCCATTTGGGTGCGGACTTGGTCGCCTGGTAAAGCGCCGCGTAGAACGGGTTGCGCTTGTCGCCTACCACCTCGGTTTTGGCAAACATGGGGAACTTCACGCCATACGTGTTGAAACAAAAATCTGCAATCTCTTTGGATGACCCTGGCTCCTGCTTGCCAAAGTCATTGGAAGGGAAACCCAGCACCACCAAGCCTTTGGACTGGTACTTGGCGTAGAGAGCCTCCAGACCCTCATACTGCTTGGTGAAGCCGCAAAAACTGGCGGTATTGACCACCAGCACCACCTTGCCCGCGAACTGGCAGAGATTCTGGGGTGCATCGTCCTGCAGACGCGCAAATTCATGCTTCAAAATCGGGGGGCAGGCAGCCGCTGGCGCACTTTGCGCAGCGGCGTGGCCGCCAAAGGACAACAGTGATAGACCCAAGGCACAGGAAGCGAGGTAATGTGTGATGTTCATGCTATCCATTATGTGTTGCTGCATGGCCCTGCGGTGGCCGACTGCCGATTTCCCACCGCAAGCACGGGACATTGCCTGTCAAGCGAACTGGGCGTGGTTTGCCACAAACCGGTTGAACTCAACCACCGGCAAGGCACGGCTGTAGAGGTACCCCTGAAAGTAGTGGCATCCGTTTTCCAGAAGAAACTGCTGTTGCTGTTCGGTCTCCACCCCTTCGGCAATCACCGCCAAACCCAGGTTGTTGCCAAGCGCAATGATCGTTTGCGCGATCGACGCGTCGCTGCGATCGGTCAGCACGTCACGGACAAACGACTGGTCGATCTTCAGGTTATTCAACGGTAGCCGCTTCAGGTTGCTGAGCGATGAAAATCCGGTTCCAAAGTCGTCCAAAGAAAACGTGACTCCGCGCGCTCGCAAGGTTTCCATCTTCTGAATGATTCCCTGCATATCCTCGACCAGCATGGACTCCGTGAGTTCCAGTTCCAGCAAGTTGGGATCGATTAGATGGCGATCGATCAGACCCTGCACCTGCGCCACAAAGGTCTCCTGGCGAAACTGCAATTGGCTGATATTGACCGCCAGGCGCAAATGCTCCATTCCCGGCTGCATCGACCAATGCCGCAACTGCTGACACGCAGCTTCCAGCACCCAATGTCCGATAGGCACGATCAGCCCGGTCTGTTCTGCCAGATCGATGAACTCGCCGGGCATCACTTGGCCCCTCTTGGGGTGTAGCCAGCGCAACAATGCTTCCGCACCGATGACCCTCGATTGCGTATCGAGCTGGGGCTGAAAGTGCAGCTGCAACTGCCCCTGCGCAATTGCCTGGCGCAGGTCGTTCTCCAGGGCAGACCGACCGATCGCGTCGTTTTGCATCAGCCACAACATCGCATACAGCATGGCCAATGACGCTGCAGCCTGCGCCCAGGCCCCAGTCGCACGGACTTGTTCCGGAAGCGCATAGTCCATCATCGGAGCACCGTAAACAACGGACAGGACAACGAAGGCCACCATGCAGAGGAACACAATGCCATGGCGTAGCCAGACGCCCGAGGTCCGAAACGCCATCAGAGCGGCAACGCTCAACGGCAGCAGGTACAGGTGTGTCGTTCTGGGAGCCTGCGGTGTGGGTACATCAAACAGCACCGCAATCAGGCACAGCACGACAAACAATGTCGAGAACATCACTACCCCAGCGGCTTGAATCAGGTTGCGAAATGTGAGCACTCCGACACCCAGCCCACCGCAAATCAGTATCAGATCAAGGGTTGCGAGAATCCAGTTGCCTTGCAGAGCGAAAAAAGCACCCCAGACCAGCCCCATCGTCAAGGTACAGAACGCGCCCAGCAGCAACATGCGCCGTTCGCGGCGACGCGCCACCTGCCCAAGATCGTGACCGTTCCAGAGCAGGTAAAAAACCTGTATCAATGAAGTCTTGAAATCCATGTCTGCCTGGGACCTTCCCAGCGGGTGATGGTTGACAACGCAGACCCGAGTATCCCACCAAGTACCACCTGTGCGGCATGAGAAATGCTAGGATGCAATGACCATTTACTTCCAGCGAGGTGTGTCCATGGCTTCTCCAGATATTGGTGCCTGCCTTTCCGCAGGTTTTTCCGGCATGAAGAAGAACCCGGTGACCCACATCGTGGCCACCCTTCTGGTGGGCATTGTGGGCGGCGTCACTGCGGGTCTGCTGACGGGTCCGATGGCGGTGGGCTACATGCGCATGATCCAGAAAGAGGAACAGGGAGCGCGCGCTGAAATAGCCGATGTTTTCAAGGGTTTTGATGACTTCGTGCCCGCATTGCTGGCGGTGCTACTTTCCAGCATTGCCGTTTCCATCGGATTCATGCTGTGCATCGTGCCTGGTCTGCTGATCATGGCTCTGGTACCGACTTCCGCCTACCTGGTTGCCATGGGAGAGAAGGACGGTATCCGCGCAATCCAGCGCGCGTTTGCCGCCATCAGGGAAAACCTGCTGGGTACTGTCATCTGCTCCCTGGTATTGGG
>CAJBVC010000546.1 GCA_903958915.1 uncultured beta proteobacterium | reverse complement strand
GGCAGGAGATCAGCCTGCCTGGCCTCTAACCAGCGCTTGGCGGCGACGGCCTGGCACTTGGGGCAGTGGCGGTTTCGGCTGGAGTTGTAGGACACTTGGATCTGCTGGCAGTCTGGGCAGCGCAAAACGTGTCCCCCCAGTGCCGCGGTGCGGCACTGCTCGATGGCTGACATGACCTTGAGCTGACCCAGGCTCAGGTGTGAACGCTGCGCCAGACGCAAGGCTGGCCCATGGGTGCGAAAGATGTCCGCAACCTCCAGGGCACCAGGCCCCATGGAGGCTGCCTATGTCGGTTGCAAGGTTTCCAACGGCGACAGCACTTCGCGCAAGATGTCGGTGGCAACCTGGACAGACTTGGCGGTGGTCTCCAACTTATGGACTTCAGGACATAAAATTGACTATCTCCCGTGCCGGACTATGCCCCGTTGCATACCTAATCATCAATGGCAGGTCAAACAAATCGCGGGACATAGATGTCGGCATTACAGCCCTTTGAGGAAGGCCAGCAATCGGTCATCGGGTTGATACCGACCAGGCGTTCCCTCTGGTGGCGTTGTCTTGTCGAGCGCCGCCTGTTTTATCGCCAGGTTGGCGTCCAAATAGATCTGCGTTGTTTCGACCGACTCGTGTCCAAGCCATAGCGCGATCGTCGAAGGATCAACCCCCTCTTGAAGCAGATCCATTGCCGTCGTGTGCCGAAGCACATGTGGGCTTACGCGTTTATTCTTCAGTGACGGGCACTTCGCAGTGGCCGTCATGATGTGCTTGTTGAGCAGGTAGTGCACGCCGTGCGAACTCAGCCTGCCGCCGCGGGCATTGGGGAACAGTGGCTGATTCTCTGCAAGTGGCGGCTCTCGGACCCAGGCAGCGAGTACGGCTTGCGTATTTTTGCTCAAAGGTGTGCACCGCTCCTTGCGACCCTTGCCGATGACGCGAACGTGGGCACCGACGCCGACGTGCAAATCGTCCAGCCGCAAGCTTGTCAGCTCCGACAACCTCAAACCGGTCTGAACAGCCAGCAGAATCAGTGCGTGATCTCGACGACCCGACCAGGTCTGCTGATCCGGCGCCGCCAGCAGCGCGTCGACCTCCTGTCGGCTGAGGAACGGCACCAATGCGCGCGTGAACCGTTTGGCTGGAATCGCCAGCACGCGTTGGATCCGAGCCGAGTGTGTCGGCGCTTCGAAGGCCACATAGCGGAAGAACGAGTGCACTGCTGTCAGCCGCAGATTGCGTGTGCGCGCGGTGATGCCGCGTGTGCGCTCTGCGTCGTCGAGGAACGCCATCACAAGCGGTGCGTCAATGTCGTCCAGTGCCAAAGCCGAGGGCGCTTTGCCCAGGTGCTTATGTACGAATTGCAGCAGCATCTTGAAGGTATCTCGGTACGAGGCGATCGTGTGCGCGCTGGCCTGGCGCTGCTGCATCAGGCGCTGGGTAAAGAACCGCTCCAGGAGAACACCGAAGTTGGACTGACCACTCATGATGGCTCTCCCCAGCGCCGTTCCAGTCGGGCCATCGCTTGGGTCATCAGTTCAGGGTTGGCACTTAAATACCAATAGGTGCCTGCAATGCAGACGTGCCCGAGATAATTTGAGAGCAAGGGCATCTCGCGCGCAGGATCCTAGCCCGACTGGTACCACCGTGTCAGGGTCTGAACCGCGAATCGATGCCTGAAGTCATGCAGTCGCGGCCCCTTACTTGCGCCAACTGTACGCAAGCCCGTGCTATGCGACAGCGTATAGAACGCTCGATGAACACGGCCAGCGTCCAGGCGAGTGCCGCGGCGCGAGGCGAACAGGTAAGTAGAGGCTGGGTTGCGAAAGAACTTTGCACGCCGCTCGATGTAGTCGGCCAGGACCGCTGTGGTGGTGGAGTGAATCGGTACCAACCGCCACTGGCCGAACTTGGCACCGCGGATCGTCAAGACCGAGTGCTGAAGATCCACGTCGGCGAGTTTGAGGTTCAGTGCCTCAGAAAGGCGCATGCCGGTCACGCTGAGCAGGCCGATCAGCCCATAAAACACCCACGGGCGCAGCGAGGTGGACGGCCAAGCCACTGGAAGCTCCAAAGCAGCGTCCAACAGCCGTCTGATTTCATCGTCGGTGTACAGGTGCGCTTTGGCATGCGTGGATCGGTACGGCAACAGCCCAGGTGGCGGTATTTCCGTGAGGTTGTCGGTGGCAAATATCTCGACGGCAGACAGCACCAATGGGCCGTAACCGG
>CAJBVC010000545.1 GCA_903958915.1 uncultured beta proteobacterium | reverse complement strand
TAACCACCGGTTTTGCCATAGGAGCTACTGACAATCTTGTCCAGAAAATTGGGCTGACCCAGGTTGACCACGCCCACCAGGGCACCAATCACCTGGCCCTGCGCATCGTGAATGGGGGCGGCAACCGAGAACACCGGCTTCTTCAGACTCTTGCCCAGCACCGGCTGTCCGACCGAAGATTTACCCTCCTTCAGCGCCGCGAGCAGGTAGTCGCGCTCACTGACATTGAGCCCGAGCCGGTTTGCCGAAAGTGGGACATCGACAATCACCGTGCCATCGGTGCCGGTGACGAAGGCGCCGGCGTTGAACAGGGCTGCAAGATGCTGGCGTTGGTCCAGGTAGCTTTGCAGAGCCGAGTGGCTGCCCATCATTTTGGAATCTATTCTTGCGGCCGTGGTTTGTAGCGCCACGACGCGGTTCTTCAACTCCTCATCGACCTGCGCCGCCAGCAGCGACACGCTAGCAAACTGTTGCGCACCCAGCTCACGTCCCATGTCCTCGCGCAGCATGCGGCTGGCGTAGCTGCCCAACAGTGCGGTGCTGAGTACGAAAACGACCAGCGTGGCCAGGGTGACGCGGGATTTAAGCGACTGGGGGGTGAGAAAGCGGAGGTTCATGAGAAATCCTGGCTTGGTCTGGGAATGAAGGTCGCTATTGTTTTAGTAGCTGCCTACGCACGTAGCACGGTGGATGCAACCTGTTTTCCTCAAGAAAATAGACTCTCCAGGCCTTGACTCAGCGTCTCCAGGCCAGGCAAGTCTTGCAGCACGGCGTTGCGCGACAGCGGAATTTTGGCCGCCACCTCGCTCGCCCAGGCGCCCTCCAGGTCCTGCGCGCTGAGCTGGTTTTCCTGTGACCGTGAGCGCCAGGCGGCAATGTGCACCAGCGCCGCCAGCGGGTCAAAGTCGGGCTTGGCCAGCGGGTTCGCTGCGCCTGCAATGGCGCTGGAAAATCGGGTCGGGAACTTCCAGCGGCGCGCCAGCTCGGCACCCACATCGGCATGGGTGTAGCCAAAGGCGGCTTGCTCAGCGGTCAGCCGGTTCGGGTCGAGCAGGCCCAGCGCAGTATCCACGGGCAGCATTTCCTGGGGCATGCCCAGGTGCATCACCAACTCGCCAATGGCGTGCATCAGGCCCACGGTAAACGCCAGGTCGGGCTGGATCGCCACTTGCGCGCCCAAGTGGCGCGACACCACGGCCGTGTGCAGGCTGTGGCGCCAGAACTGGCGCGCATCAATGCCGGGAATGGCCTTGAAGCTGCCGGTGAGTCCAATGCTGATGACCAGCGAGCGCACATTGGTAAAGCCCAGCTTGGCCACCGCATCGGCCACCGTGGCCACCGTGTAAGGGACCTCAAAATAGACCGAATTGGCCATCCGCAGCACGTTGGCGCTGAGCACCTGGTCGGCTGAAATCAGTGCCACCAGGCGTGCCACCGCCACCTCTTCGTCGTTGAAGCTGGTAATGAGCTCCTGCATTACTTTGGGAATGGTCGGCAAGGCTTTGGGTTGCTGGAAAAGAGCTTCGAGCTTCATGTGACAGTACTTCTTGAGGTGAACGCTCTACGGCGCTAAATGGTGGTTGATAGCCAGCGCGGCCACTGCAAAGGCCGCCGCCATGTCCGGCACCAGCGCGCTGCAGGCGGGCGCGTCGCCGGCGTTGCCCGCAGTCTCGATGGCCTGGCTTAGCTCGCCCAAGGCCAGTGCGCCGACGCTGCGGGCGGCCGACTTGAGGGTGTGGGCGAGGCCTGCGGCTTCCTTTGCATTGCCTGCGTCGGCGGCCGCACCGATGCTTGTCACCTGCTCATTCGCGTTTTGCAGGAACTTTTCCAGCAAGCGCTTATGCACGGCCGGGTTGTCGCCCACCAGTTCGGTCAGCGTGGCCGGGTTCCAGAGGGCCCAGTCCGGGGCCACAACTTGCGGGCTTATGGATTGCCGGGCCTCACTCGCAACGACGGACTCACTCTCTTCATTGCCAGGCGCGTCTGCGCTGGGGTCATCCAACGGCATGGGCTCGGGCATCCACTTGGCCAGCATCGGCCCGAGTTCGCCCAGGCGCAGCGGTTTGGACAGATAGTCGTCCATGCCGCGCTCGCGGCAGCGCTGCGCTTCGCCCTGCATGGCGTTGGCAGTAATGGCGATGATGGGCAGCCGCTTTCCTGCCGGCTCGCTGCTGCGAATGGCTGCGGTCAACTCAAAGCCATCCATATTGGGCATGTGGCAGTCGGTTAGCAGCAGCGTGTAGCGAGCCGGCTCGCTGCGCTGTCCACCCTGCCACATCTGCAGCGCGAGCGCACCGTCGTTGGCCATTTCTACGGCGTAGCCCAGCAGGCGCAGCTGCTCGCCCATCACGTCGCGGTTGGTCTCGTTGTCTTCGGCCAGCAGAATCAGGCAGCCACTCTTTGCCGCCTCCTCCACACCCGGCGCCGCAAACCTTGGCCTGAGTCGGCGCTCCACAAACTGGCTCGTATGGGTTGCGCTGATGCGCCCGCAGGCCACCGCCACGCCGTGAAGCAGGTCGTGGTGCAGCAGGGGGCGCGCCAACACCCGGATGTCAAACACTTGGGTCGGGGGCACGGGCGCCTGGCCGTCGGCGCGGTTCACCAGCCGCACCACCCGCACCCCTGCGGGCCAGGGGAGGGTGTCGTTCGCCTCATCACCCTCTTCCTCCAGGTCCAGCAGCAGCACGGTGTTGTCAGGCTGTTGTTCTAGCCTGCGTGCCAGCTCCGCATGCGCCGTGGTCACGTCTGGCACCACGCTGACCTGGGCGCCGGCTGTGCCTAGATAGACCTGGCACAAGGTGGAACAGGACGCCAGCGGGGTGACTGCCAGCACGCGCACGCCGCGCAGGTCGGGCGTGCTGCTGGGGGCACGGCCACTGGGCGCCGGGGCCGCCTGCAGCGGGAACTCGACGGTAAACTCCGAGCCCGCACCGGGTGTGCTGATCACGCTGATGCGTCCGTGCATCAATTCCACCAGCCGCTGGGTGATGGAGAGCCCCAAGCCGGTGCCGCCAAACTTGCGTGCAGTCGAGGCATCGGCCTGGGTAAAGGGTTGAAACAGCTTGGCCACCACTTCCTCGCTCATGCCAATGCCGTTGTCGATGATGGAGAACTGCACGCACTGCACGCCATCCGGGCGCACCACCGGGTGCACATGCAGCATGGCCCGGCCCACGCCCTTGGGGATGAACTTGAGCGCGTTGCCCAGCAGGTTAAACAGCACCTGGCGCAAGCGCGTGGGGTCGGAGGTGACCCAGGTCGGCAGTGCCGGGTCGACAAACAGCGAGATTTGTACGTTCTTGGCGCCCGCCACATTCAGCATCAGTTGCGCGACGCCTTCAGCCACCTCGCGCAGGTGCGTCGGCATGCTTTCGACTTCGAGCTTGCCGGCCTCGATCTTGGAAAAATCCAGAATGTCATTGAGGATGCTCAGCAGCGCCATCGACGAGTCGTGAATGGTGTCCAACATGCGCGCCTGCTCGGGCAAGAGCGCGGTTTGCTGCAGGATGTCGACCATGCCAATCACCCCGTTCATGGGGGTGCGGATCTCGTGGCTCATGTTGGCCAGAAACTCGGACTTGCTGCGATTGGCGGCATGGGCCGCGTCATGGGATTTCTTCAGCTCTTCGGTGCGGGCGAGGACGAGTTCTTCGAGGTGGGTCTGGTGCAAGTCGAGTTCGCGATTGGCAAGAGCCAGGGCGTTGGCCTGGTCCCGCAAGTTTCCTTCGGTCTGCTTGGACTCGGTGATGTCCCAGCTCACCCCCACCATGCGCAGCGCCTGGCCCTGGGCATCGCGCACCACATCGGCGTTGACCTTCAGGTGGCGAATGCTGCCATCCAGGTGCTGCACCCTGAATTCGCTGTCAAAACGCACGGCTCCTGCAATGGCAGCTTGCATGTTGACCAACTGCACTTCCAGATCGTCCGGGTGAATGCCAGCCTGCCAGGCATCGATGGCACCCGAGAAGCCTTCGCGCTGCAAGCCATAGAGCACCAGCATCATGTCGTCCCAGGTCAGCGTGTTGGTCTTCAGGTCCCAATCCCAAATGCCAATGCCGCCCGAGCGCGTGGCCACCTGCAAGCGCTCTTCGCTTTGACGCAGTTCCTGCTCGATGCGCTTGCGCCCGCTAATGTCGGTGCGAATCGCTACATACATGGTGGGCTTGCCGTCATTGCCCATAAACGGCGTAACGGTGGTCTGCAGCCAGTACAGGTGGCCGTCCTTGGCGCGGTTGCAGACTTCGGCCTGCCAAGGCTTGCCAGCGGCAAGAGTGTGGTACATCTGCTTGAAAAACCCATGCGGATGGGTGCCCGAGTTGAGCAGGATGTGGTCTTGCCCGAGCAGTTCCTCGCGCGAGTAACCGCTGACCTGGCAAAACTTGTCGTTCACCGACAGAATGCGCCCCTGCACATCGGTGCTGGCCACTATGGCGTGCTGGTCCAGCGCAGCGAGTGTGTTGGTGTATTGCAGGCTGATCCTGGCCTCGCTACGCGCCAGTCGCTCATGCTCTCGTCTTGCGGCTGTCGCGTAGGTGGATAAAGCCATGCCCACCGCCGTCAGAATCAGCATGTAAAACCAGTAGCTCGTCATGCCCGAGATCGCCAGGTTGCCGCTAAAAAACCCCTTGCCCTGCACGATACCGCTGGCGCCCATGACGGCTGTCAGCAGCAACACCAACGTGGTGCCGCGCTGGCCAAGGCGCAGCGCGGCCCAGGCGACAAACAAAAACATCCAGTAACCCTGTGCCACGGTATCCAGCGTGAGATGGCCAAACATCGACAGCCCACCGTGCCCCCAATCCATGAAGACAACGCCCCCGGCGACTGCGGTCGATGCAATAACAAGCGCCGCCTCCGGCAGTTCGCGCAGCGTGGGGCGCAGCTGGCGCTGGTCCACCACCGTCCACCAAACCAGTAGCAGTGGTGTCAACAGCACCACGCCAAAGGCATCCCCCATCCACCAATTGACCAGGCTAATGCCAAACGCATCCGCGCCCTCCACACCGCGCAGCAACAAGCTGGTGCTGCCAATGACTGCGCTGAGGACGCAGGCCACCGCCCCGCCCCAAAGGAACACCGCCGCGACATCGCGCAAAGTTGGCAGATCGGGGTCAAACTTCCGGTCGCGGCGAATCAGCCACGCCCCCACCAGCGCCGCCAGCGCGCTGCCCAGCGCCGATCCGGCCGCGCCCCACCAGACCACGCCGCCGAGCAGGCTCTTGACCAGCGAACCCAAAAACACCGCCCAGAAATAGCGCGGCCCGCCAATCAGCAGCGCCGCCAGCGCCACGCCACTGGCCAGGTAAAACACACTGGCACGCCCGTTGACAACAAAATAGTGGTTTACCAATGCCGCGGTCAGCCCATACAGCGCCGCCACGCCGAGCAGGCGCAGCCAGTCGACAGGGAATTTTGGAAGATTGAGTTTATGCATTGTTTAGGGAGCTAGCATCCGTGGAGTATGCGTGAGCAGCTATGGTATTCATAGCGACTTGGATCAGCTCTCGCGTATGCGAAAACGTGCGACTCAGGCTGCCAGTCAAGTTTTTGCACGCCTGGAGATTCCCGACGCGAGCGGCAGTCTCGAGCCTTTGGCATAGTTCGCCCAGGCGCAAGGCACCCACGCTGCGGGCAGCTGACTTGAGTGTGTGGGCGACACCGCCCAGGGTGGCGCTGTCGCCGGCGGCTGCGGCGGCCGTGATCTCGGTCACCTGCTGTTCGGCGTTGAGCAGGAACTTCTCCAGCAGGCGCTTGTGCACACCCGGGTTGTCGCCGACCAGCAGCGCAGGGCTCATTTCCTTGGCCACGATTTCCAGCGCAACCTGACGCAAAACCAGCCCCTCGTCAACCTGTCCCGCCAGCAGCGACACGGTAGCGAACTGCTGCGCGCCCAGTTCACGCGCCAGGTCTTCGCGCAGCAAGCGGCTGGCGTAGCTGCCCAGCAGCACCGTGCTGAGCATAAAGACACCGAGCGTGGCCAGGGTGACGCGGGATTTAAGCGACTGGGGGGTGAGAAAGCGGAGGTTCATGAGAAATCCTGGCTTGGTCTGGGAATGAAGGTCGCTATTGTTTTGGTAGCTGCTTGCGCAAGTAATACGGGGGTTAGGGGCCTAAATCGCTCAAAAAACTCACTGGCTAAACGCAGGCGCGCTGCAACCAATCGGCTGCTCAGGCATGGCGAATACTATTGAGCTGACAGGGCATCCGCCAGAATGGCAATCGGCACCGGCTTGGTATAAGCCCCCAGCATTTTGTGTCCATCGGCAACCGCCAGTTGTTGGGCAATGGCCATCATGGTGATGTCCTGGCCGCTGACCAGAATGATGCCGCCCGCATAACCATTTTTGGTCAACTCGCCCAAAAATTCGATGCCATCCATGTCGGGCATAAAAATGTCACAGATCAAAAAATCCGGGGCACGCGCCAGCGCGGCCAGGGTGCGCAGCCCGGCGCGCCCATTGCTTGCCGTATGGATGTCGGTAATCCCCAGCGTCCTCAGCATCTCGGAGAAAAGCTCCTGGCTGAAGGAGTCATCATCCACAATCAAAACCAGTTTGGTTGCGTTGGACGAAGCTGTCGCCTGAGTTATGTTGTTCATGGCCATTCCCTGATGTGCGACGATTGCCTGAAGCATGTAATGGTCTGCGGCAACTCGCTGGCATATGATGCACCAAAATGAGCCGCTGATTTGATACGCCGCAACATATACGAGAACTTTCAGGGATGACTTCACATTTAACAAGCCCGGCCAGCGAACCGGCCCAGCACAACCCGCATGTGATGGTGTGGTTACTGGCGCCACTTGCCATCACGTGTATCGCCACCTTGCCGCTGTGGATCAGTGAGTCCTGGGTGGCATGGGTATCGGCAGGAGGGGTTGGCTTGCTGTCGTTTGCCACCGCTGGCTGGTTGGTCGCACAGGTACAGGCTGCCAACACCCGCACCGCGCAGGCCCACGCAGGCGCGCAGGAACTGGCTCGTTTGGCAATGCAAGAGCTGGCCATGCTGTTGCGGGATGTGCTGCCAGCCTGGCAGCACCACGTGGAGACCGTGAAATCCCAAACCGAAGGCGCCGTGGTGCAGTTGACCACCAGTTTCGCAAAGGTGTTGCAGCAGTTTGATCTGGCGGGTATTGGGGGGGCCAGCGCCGACGTGCGAGCGCAGGCCAGCAACACTATTAGCCTGCTGGACCTGTGCGAACGCGAATTGCAGCCGGTGGTGTTGTCCTTGACCAATGTGATTGAAGGCAAGGACGCGTTGCTGGTCAACATCCGCAATCTGGCCAAGGAGACACTGGAGTTGCAGGCGATGGCCGCCGAGGTGGGCAGCATTGCGGCGCAAACCAACCTCCTGGCACTGAACGCCGCTATTGAGGCAGCGCGTGCCGGGGAGTCCGGACGAGGCTTTGCGGTGGTGGCCTCGGAGGTGCGTAAGCTCTCACAGCGCTCGGCCGAAACCGGCACCCGCATCGGGCAGCGGGTCGGTCAAATTGCCGGCATCATGAACTCCACCATGGCCGGCGCCGAAGTGGCCACGGTGGAGGACAAGCGCGCGGTCTCGCTGTCAGGTGACCTGGTAGAGCACGTGCTGGGCCATGTGCGCAAGCTGGGTGCGGCGGCCGAGTCCATGCACAGCCACGGCATGGTAGTGCGCAAGGAAGTTGAGACGCTGCTTATGGCGATGCAGTTTCAGGACCGGGTTTCACAAATATTGAGCGGCGTGGACAACAACATGGTGCTGATGCAGAACACCCTCACGCAGGTCGATACGCAGGCCCTGCCAAACTCCGACGACTGGCTCGACGCCCTGAACCAATCGTCCAACATGGTCGATCAACTTTACCAGCGCACCAAACGGTGAGTCCCTTTCGTCATGAATAACCCAAGCATCAAAGCCACCCCCACCACGACCACCGCACCCGTCAGCCGCAACGCGCTCAAGGTGTTGCTGGTGGACGATGACTCGTTTCAGCTGGAGATGATCTCCGGCATTCTGGAGGGCCTGGGGGTGACCAATATCACGCAGGCCAGCAGTGGCGATCAGGCCCTGCAAAAGCTCTCTGGCAAACACGGCTTTAACCTGGTACTGCTTGATTTGCACATGCCAGGCATGGACGGTTTCAAATTCATGGAGTCGCTGGCCACGGTGGGTTATGCCGGCGCGTTGATTATTGTGTCGGGCCAAAGCGACGATGTAATGCACGCCGCCAGCCTGGTGGCCAAACTACGACGCTTCACCTTGCTCGGTACGGTGCCCAAGCCGGTGGGGCGGGCGGCGCTGTCTGCCTTGATTTCAAAACTGGGCTAGACGATCGGTCGGGCCATCGCTCGGCCGCACTATAGATCAACGACTTACTGAAAGATTAAATGCTGCGGTTGGGCAGCCAGATCGTCGGCACAGGACAGCGACATTCCTGAATCCGTGATTTAACATCGAATAATGTTTATGCCCCGTCACTTTCATGAGCTCGTGCATTTGCAGCTTGTCGGCAAGTCGCGACGTTGCTTCGTGCCGGAGGTCATGAAAATGCAAATCAGTGAGCAGGGCATCCGATTTGTCGATATCGCCAATTTTTAGCGCTGCATCGCTCGGCGCACGTTTTTTGTAAACAACAGCGCAAACTTGCACGGCAGCCTCAGACTCTGAATATCCGATATCGAGTAATGCCTCAGTCAACTTGCTCATAACGTAACCCGCGAGATCGAATCACTGAAAGCTGCCATTGCGCGCAGCAAGGCCAACACTGGCCCGGTATTCCTGCAAAGACCGGGGTGTCTGCCCCTCATGCAACACCCGGCGCATGGTGGAGACAGCCGCACACCTCTGCGATCATGTTTTTCCCCGTCTGCCGGTGCGCCAACAAACGCGGTGCCCGGGTGGACGAGCTGCATCTCACGCCGCTGGGCCATGCGAGCCCATCCACGCCCGAGCCTGCGACACCCAAACGCGCACCGGCGCACTACCTGTGGGCGGTAGTGAGAATCACGAAGGTTTTTGCGGGGGGGTGGTGGCCAATCAAAGGTGCGATACTGGCCTTGAGGCGGTTGAAATGCTTAGCCGTTTATCCGTATCCGTCAATCGAGGTGGATTTATGAAAAAAATCGGCTTTGCGCTTTTGGGGCTTGCGCTGGCAGCTACTCTTTCGATAGCGGCTGATGCACGCAGCAGTGCTGGCCCAATGACCGCGATGTACTGAAGTTTGCACCGGACGCTTTTGTACTG